>NZ_QPFC01001209.1:0-4462 GCF_003427465.1 Nocardiopsis sp. TNDT3
CGCCCGTCCCCGAGGGGGAGGGCGGCCGTCGCCGTTCCACCGCACCGGCGTGGTCGGGCCGCCTCGGCGGAGCCGCCCCGCGGGTCCGCCGGCACCGCCTCAGCGGCCCAGGTCCCAGCTGCGGCGCAGCTCCCGTAGGCGCCGGACGCGCTCCGCCGTCGGCGGGTGCGCGGCGAACAGGCGGCCCACGCCGCTCGGGAACGGGTTGGTGGTCATCAGGTGCGCCGAGGCCAGCAGGCTGCGCTCCCGGGGCAGCGGGTACCGGCGCGCGCCCACCTCCAGCTTGCGCAGGGCGTCGGCCAGCGCCAGCGGGTCGCCGGTCAGCCGCGCGGCCTGCTCGTCGGCCCGGAACTCGCGCTGTCTCCCCACCCCGCAGTAGACGACCATGGCCGCGAGCGGCGCCAGCAGGACCGTCATCAGGCCGCCCAGGAGGGTGGGCATGTCGCTCTCCTCGGAGTCCCCCAGCGGGACCAGGAGGGCGATGGCGGTCGTCGCCGTGATCACCGCGGTCAGGGTGGCGGCCACCGAGCTGATCAGCGTGTCGTTGGCGCGGATGTGCGCCAGCTCGTGGGCGATCACGCCGCGCAGCTCGCGCTCGTCCAGCGTGCGCAGCAGCCCCGTGGTGCAGCACAGGGAGGCGCGGCGCGGGCTGCTGCCGGTGGCGAAGGCGTTGGGCGAGCGCACCGGCGACAAATAGAGCCGGGGCATCGGCTGCCGGGCGGCCGTGGCCAGCTCGCGGACGATCCGGTACAGCTCGGGGCGCTCGATCTCGCTCACCGGCCGCGCGCGCATCGCGCGCAACGCCAGGGACTCCCCGAAGAGGTAGACCAGGACGCCGGCGCACAGCACCAGGGCCACGGAGAACTGGGCGCCCTTCTCCGCTCCGCACAGCCAGCCGACCAGGACGACGAGCACCGCGGCGCCGACGAACAGACCGGCCGCGCGGGCCGCGCTGACGTACACGCCACCACCTCCTCGCTCAGCCGACGATGAATGCGTACATGGTGGCAAACGTGCGGGTCGCCGCTCCGCGTTCCCGTTACGGGACCAACGTCCGAGGCATCACTGATCTCCCTCTCATCTGCCACCTCCCCCGCACCACCCGCACCTTCGTCCACAGCCGCACCCCTCCGGATCCCCTCCGTGTGAGAATGGCCACCCGCGCGCGGTCCCGGCACACCCGACGTCTTATAGTGCGAACGTGGCCCTCATCACTGCGTGTACCAGGCCGTCGGGACTCCAGCCCCTCGGTCCGGTGCGCGGGCGGCCGTGTCGTTGAAGGCTGGCCCCTTCACGGCCCGGCCGTCGCGGCGCGGCCGCACCGCGCGAGACCGGGTTGGCGCATCCGGCGCTCGCGAGGGCCGCGAACGCTGTCCCCACGTCCCCGAACCAGGCACCCGGCCCGCGACGGTGCGGTCCGGTCGGGGGCGACACCCGAGCGCCGCCGCCCGTCACGACCGGCGGCTCACCAAGGAGGTCGTCGATCTCAGTGGCCAAACAGATCGAACAGCTCGACCGCGTCATCATCCGCTTCGCCGGGGACTCCGGCGACGGCATGCAGCTGACCGGTGACCGCTTCACGCAGGAGACGGCGTCGTTCGGCAACGACCTGTCCACCCTGCCGAACTTCCCCGCCGAGATCCGCGCTCCCGCCGGAACCCTGCCCGGGGTGTCCAGCTTCCAGCTGCACTTCGCCGACCACGACATCATGACCCCGGGGGACGCCCCGGACGTGCTGGTCGCGATGAACCCCGCGGCCCTCAAGGCCAACCTGGGCGACCTGCCCCGGGGCGCCACCGTGATCGTCAACACCGACGAGTTCACCAAGCGCAGCCTGGCCAAGGTCGGGTACACGGCCGACCCGCTGACGGACGGGACGCTGGACGCGTTCAAGGTGAGCGCGGTGCCGCTGACGTCCATGACGGTGGAGGCATTGTCCGGCGCCGACATCTCCAAGAAGGACGCGCAGCGGGCCAAGAACATGTTCGCCCTGGGCCTGCTGTCGTGGATGTACAACCGCCCGACGGAGGGGACGACCTCGTTCCTGAAGTCGAAGTTCGCCGCCAAGCCCGACATCCTGGCCGCGAACCTGACCGCGTTCCAGGCGGGGTGGAACTTCGGCGAGACCACCGAGGACTTCGCGGTCTCCTACGAGATCAAGCCCGCGCGGCTCCCGGCGGGCACCTACCGCAACATCACCGGCAACCTGGCCACCGCCTACGGGCTGATCGCCGGGTCCGAGCGGTCGGGGCTGCCCCTGTTCCTGGGCTCGTACCCGATCACCCCGGCCTCGGACATCCTGCACGAGCTGTCCCGGCACAAGCGGTTCGGTGTGCGCACGTTCCAGGCCGAGGACGAGATCTCCGGTGTGGGCGCCGCCCTGGGCGCGGCCTTCGGCGGCTCCCTGGGCGTGACCACCACCTCGGGTCCGGGCATGGTGCTCAAGCAGGAGACGGTGGGGTTGGCGGTGATGACCGAGTTGCCGCTGGTCATCGTGGACGTGCAGCGGGCCGGTCCGAGCACCGGCATGCCCACCAAGACCGAGCAGACCGACCTGCTCATGGCCCTGTACGGGCGCAACGGCGAGTCGCCGGTGCCCGTGGTGGCGCCCGCCTCCCCCGCGGACTGCTTCGACGCCGCGCTGGAGGCCGTGCGGATCGCGGTGCGCTACCGCACGCCGGTGGTGGTGCTCTCCGACGGGTACCTGGCCAACGGTTCGGAGCCGTGGCGGCTGCCGGAGGTCTCGGAGCTGCCGCGGATCGACCCGGCCTTCGCGACCGGGCCCAACGGGCCGGGCGGGACCTTCCTGCCCTACCTGCGCGACGAGGAGACGCTGGCCCGCCCGTGGGCGGTGCCGGGCACGGCGGGGCTGGAGCACCGGATCGGCGGTATCGAGAAGCACGCGCAGAGCGGCGACATCTCGTACACGCCCGCCAACCACGACCTGATGGTCCGCACGCGCCAGGCCAAGATCGACGCGATCGCCCGCGACATCCCCGAGCTGGCGGTGGACGACCCCGGCGGGGAGGCGGACGTGCTGGTCCTGGGCTGGGGCGGCACGTACGGGTCGATCACCGCGGCGGTGCGCCGCGTGCGCCGCGCGGGCGGCCGGGTGGCGCAGGCGCACCTGCGCCACCTCAACCCGTTCCCGGCCAACCTCGGCACGGTCCTCCACCGGTACGAGCGGGTGGTGGTCCCCGAGATCAACCTGGGCCAGCTGTCCCTGCTGCTGCGCGGCAGGTACCTGGTCGACGTCATCGGCTACAACAAGGTCCGCGGCCTGCCCTTCAAGGCCGAGGAGCTCGCGGGCGTGCTTCAGGAGGTCATCGACCGTGACTGAGAACGTGACGGGTACCGGCGCGAACGGCCACGTCCACGGGGTCCCGGAGGCCCTGGGCGGGCTGCGCCTGGTGCCCAGGACCGACACCGCATACAAGATGAAGGACTTCAAGTCCGACCAGGAGGTGCGCTGGTGCCCGGGCTGCGGCGACTACGCGATCCTGGCCGCCTTCCAGTCCTTCCTGCCCGAGCTGGGCGTGCCGCGCGAGAACGTGGTGATGGTGTCGGGTATCGGCTGCTCCTCCCGATTCCCGTACTACCTGAGCACGTACGGCATGCACTCGATCCACGGGCGCGCCCCGGCGATCGCGACCGGGCTGGCCACCAGCCGCCCGGACCTGTCGGTGTGGGTGGTGACCGGTGACGGCGACGGGTTGTCCATCGGCGGCAACCACCTCGTCCACGCGCTGCGCCGCAACGTCAACATCAACATCCTGTTGTTCAACAACCGGATCTACGGGCTGACCAAGGGTCAGTACTCCCCCACCTCCGAGCCGGGCAAGATCACCAAGTCCTCGCCGGTGGGGTCGCTGGACCACCCGTTCAACCCGCTGTCGCTGGCGCTGGGCGCGGAGGCCACGTTCGTGGCCCGCACGATCGACTCCGACCGCAAGCACCTCACGTCGGTGCTGCGGGCGGCGGCCGACCACCCCGGCGCGTCGTTCGTGGAGATCTACCAGAACTGCCCGATCTTCAACGACGACGCGTTCGAGCCGCTGAAGGACCCGGCGGCGCGGGACGTCCGGCTGCTGCGCCTGGAGCACGGCGAGCCGCTGCGGCTGGGCCCGGACCGGGGCGTGGTCGCCGGGGAGTTCGGCGGCTTGGAGGTCGTGGACGTGGACTCGGTGGGAGAGGACCGGCTGCTGCGGCACGACGCGCACCGGGAGGACCCGGGGTACGCGTTCGCGCTGTCGCGCCTGGACCAGCCCGCGTTCGAGCACGTGCCGATCGGGGTGCTGCGGGACGTGCGCCGCCCGGCCTACGACGAGCTGGTGAACGAGCAGGTGGCCGACGCGCGGGCCGAGCGCGGCGCCGGCGAGCTGGCCGCCCTTCTGGCCAGCGGGGACACCTGGAGGGTGGAGTAGGGCCGTGTCCGGGTCCCGCCGGGGTGCGGGGCCCGGAC
>NZ_QPFC01001210.1:0-1544 GCF_003427465.1 Nocardiopsis sp. TNDT3
GCCGCCCCCCGGCCCCCCGCCGAGCCGCTCACCCTGACCACCGAGATCCCACCGGTGGTCGCCCGCCTGCGCGCCGCCTTCGCCTCCGGCCGCACCAAGCCCGTCGCCTGGCGCCGCGCCCAGCTGCGCGCGCTGCGCCGCATGCTCACCGAGGAGCGCACCGCGTTCGAACGCGCGCTCAAGGCCGACCTCGGCAAGAGCCCCATCGAGGCCCACACCACCGAGATCGGCTTCGTGGTCAACGAGATCGACCACACCCTCAGGCACCTGGCCTCCTGGCTGCGCCCGCAGCGGGTGCCCGTGCCCGTCGCCCTGACCCCGGCCAGGGCCCGCCGCGTGCGCGAGCCGCTGGGCACCGTGCTGATCATCGCCCCGTGGAACTACCCGGTGAACCTGTCCCTGGCGCCCCTGGTCGGCGCCCTCGCCGCGGGCAACGCCGCCCTGGTCAAGCCCAGCGAACTGGCCCCGGCCACCTCCGCCGCCCTGGCCGAGCTGCTGCCCCGCTACCTGGACACCGAGGCGGTCGCGGTCGTGGAGGGCGGCATCCCCGAGAGCACCGCCCTGCTCGATGAGCGCTTCGACCACATCTTCTACACCGGCAACGGCACCGTGGCCCGCATCGTCATGGCCGCCGCCGCCAAGCACCTGACCCCCGTCACCCTGGAGCTGGGCGGCAAGAGCCCGGCCATCGTCGAACCCGGGGTGGACCTGGCCACCACCGCCCGCCGCCTGGCCTGGGGCAAGTTCACCAACACCGGTCAGACCTGCGTGGCCCCCGACTACGTGCTCGCCGTCGGCGACACCGCCGAACCGCTCCAGCGCGAGCTGACCGCCGCCATCACCGAGATGTTCGGCGAGGACCCCTCACGCAGCGCCGACTACGGGCGCATCGTCAACGAGCGCCACTTCGCCCGGATCACCGCCCTGCTGGGCAGCGGCACCGTGGTCACCGGCGGACAGCACGACATCGACCGCCTCTACGTCGCCCCCACCGTCCTGGCCGACGTGGACCCCGACTCCCCGGTGATGTCGGAGGAGATCTTCGGCCCCGTCCTGCCGGTCCTGCGGGTCCCCGACCTGGACGCGGCCATCGCCTTCGTCAACGCACGCGACAAGCCGCTGGCGCTGTACGGCTTCACCGACTCCGAGGAGACCAAGCGCCGCCTGACCACCGAGACCTCCTCGGGCGGCCTGGCCTTCGGTCTGCCGATCGCCCACCTGGCCGTTCCCGACCTGCCCTTCGGCGGCGTGGGGGACAGCGGTATGGGCGCCTACCACTCCGCGGCCTCCCTGGACACCTTCTCGCACACCAAGTCGGTGCTGGACAAGTCGCTGTTCATGGACACCATGCGCATCGCCTACGCGCCCGTCACCGACCTCAAGCAGAAGCTGCTCCGCCGGCTCCTGTGAGCGGGGGGCGGGGGCGGGAGCGGCCGCCGCCCCCGCCCGCGCGGGTCAGCTCCTCGGGGCGCTCTCCTCGCGCCCGGAGTCCAGGGCCCGCGACGCCACATGCGGGTGGTTCAGGTCGAACGCGGGACGCTCGG
>NZ_QPFC01001211.1:0-2895 GCF_003427465.1 Nocardiopsis sp. TNDT3
GGCCGGGAGCGGGCGGGGCGGGGCCGGTGAACACGCGGCGGTCGGACCACCTCATACCCTTTCCCACCTGGGCGAACTACACTCCGAGACAGTCGACGCGTCGGCGGAGGGGACTGCGGCATGGCCGGATCCAAGTTCAGACCTGACCGGGGGCTGACCACCCGCATGGTGACGACCATGGGCCTGCTCGTCCTCGTCTACGCGGCCTTCGTCGTCGGGCTGGTCCTCGTGGGCCTCAACGTGTGGCTGGTGCTGCTCATCGTCGCCGGGTTCGCGCTGTTCAGCTACTTCGCCTCCGACAGGATCGCCATGTTCGCCATGGGCGCCAAGGAGGTCTCCCCGGAGCAGGCTCCCGAGCTGCACGCCCTCATCGACCGGCTGTGCGCCATGGCGGACATGTCCAAGCCCCGCGTGGGGATCGCCGACACCGACGTGCCCAACGCCTTCGCCACCGGGCACAACGAGAAGTCCGCGGTCGTGTGCGTGACCACCGGCCTCATGCGCCGCCTCGACGGCCCCGAGCTGGAGGCGGTCCTGGCGCACGAGCTGTCCCACATCGCCCACCGCGACGTCATGGTGATGACCGTCGCCGGGTTCCTCGGCATCGTGGCCGGGTTCCTCACCCAGGCCGGGCTGCGCTTCGCGATGTTCGCCGGGGCGACGCGCGGCAACAACAACAACGGGCCCGCACCGGCCGTGGTCGCCCTGCTCGTCGTGGCCGTCAGCGCCGTGGCCTGGGCGCTCAGCTTCCTGCTCACCCGGGCGCTGTCGCGCTACCGGGAGCTGTCGGCCGACCGCGCCGCCGCCTACCTCACCGGGCGCCCGTCCGTGCTGGGCAGCGCCCTGACCAAGATCACCGGGGACATGTCCCGCATCCCCACCCGCGACCTGCGCCAGGCTGAGCCGTTCAACGCCTTCTTCTTCGCCCCGGCCTCCTCCCGCGAGGGGTTCAGCTTCAGCCAGCTGGTCGCCACCCACCCGCCGGTGCAGCAGCGGCTGGAGCAGCTGTCCGACATCTCGCGCCAGCTCGGGCAGGGGCGCTGACCCCGTCCGGGGAGGCCGCCGGAGGGGACGGCCGCGCCGGGCCGTCGCCCCGGGAGGCGGGCGGCGGCCGCACCGATCCGCCCTGGCGGACACGGCGTCGATCCGGTCCGCGCGCAATCGACACGACCACGAGAGAGGACCGGCCACGATGAGCTTCTGGCGAGCGCTGTTCGGGCGCTCCGAACCGGCCCAGCCCGACCTCGACGCCCTGTTCGGCCTGCCCTCGGCGTCGGTCACCCTGCGGGCCGCCGCGGGCTTCACGCCCACCGGCACCGGTTCCGTCGCCTTCAGACCCACCGAGGGCGCCGCCTTCGCCGACCTGGAACGCGACGTCACCGAGCTGCTCGACGCCGACGGGGGGACGCCCGTCGAACAGGTCACCGACGACTACGGCTACACCTGGCTGGTGGTCCGTGCGGCCGACCCGGCCCGGGGCCCGGACGGGTCCGCCGACCCCGACATCACCGGCCTGGTGACCGACCTGCACGCCGTCAACTCCACCCTGGAGGCCAACGGCTACGGGCCCTCCCTCCTGTGCTCCCTGGTCGGCTTCACCGACGGCACGCGCTCGCTGGGGCTGGTCTACCTCTACAAGCGCGGCACCTTCTACCCCTTCGCCCCGGTCGGCGACGGCGGCCGCAGGGACAACGCCCTGGAACTCCAGGCCGAGGCCGCCATCGGCCGCGACCTGCCCCTGGAGGAGGACCGCTCCCGCTGGTTCCCCGTCTACGGGGCGCCCGGCCTCTGACCAGCGGGGGGTACCCCGCGCCGGGAGAAATGTGGCCTGGCACACTGGTCCGGTGCGTATCCTCATCGCTCCTGACAAGTTCGCCGGTACCCTCTCCGCCCTCGAAGCCGCGCAGGCGGTCGCCGACGGCTGGCACCGGACCGATCCCTCCGCCACGACGGACCTGCTGCCGCTCTCCGACGGCGGCCCCGGTTTCGTCGAGGTCCTGCACACGGCCCTCGGCGGCGAGGTGCACCGGACCGAGGTGACCGGCCCCCTCGGCGCGCCCGTGACCGCGGAGTACCTCCTGGACGGCGACACCGCCTACGTGGAGAGCGCCCAGGCCTGCGGCCTGCACCTGGTGCCCTCCGGTGACCGCGACCCCGGCCGAACCACCACCCGCGGCGTCGGCGAGCTGGTCGCCCACGCGGTCCGCTCCGGCGCCCGCACCGTCGTCGTCGGACTCGGCGGCAGCTCCACCAACGACGCCGGAGCCGGTCTCCTGGCCGCCCTGGGCGCCACCCCCGCCGACCGCCTGAGCCACGGCGGCGGCCCCCTGGCCGACCCCGGGGACGTCGACCTCGACGCGGCCCGCCTGGCCGTGGCCGGGGTCCGTATCGTCGCCGCCACCGACGTCGACAACCCCCTGCTGGGCATCCACGGGGCCAGCGCCGTCTTCGGGCCCCAGAAGGGCGCCGACCCCGACCAGGTGCAGCGCCTGGACGCCGCCCTCAACGCCTTCGCCGACCGCGTCGACCCCGGGGGCGAGGTCCGCGACACCCCCGGTGCCGGAGCCGCGGGCGGCCTGGGCTTCGCCCTGCTCCTGCTCGGCGGCACCGTCGAGTCGGGCATCAGCCGCGTCCTGGACTCCGTGCGCCTGGCCGAGCGCCTCTCGGAGGCCGACCTGGTCATCACCGGCGAGGGCTCCTTCGACTCCCAGTCCCTGCGCGGCAAGCTGCCCCACGGCGTCGCCCAGGCCGCCAACAAGCACGGCGTCCCCTGCGTGGTGACCGCGGGCGCGGTCAAGGTCGGCCGCGCCGAGGCGGCCGCCGCCGGGATCACCGAGACCTACTCCCTCGTGGAGTCCTCGGGCTCGGTCGAGGCCGCCATGACCCGCTCCGCGG
>NZ_QPFC01001212.1:0-6558 GCF_003427465.1 Nocardiopsis sp. TNDT3
CGGCCGCGTGCCCCACCCCCTCGCCCTGGCGGCCGTGGCGCTGGTGTGCGGCAGCGGCTTCATCCTCGTCCAGGAGAACGGGGTGGTCCCGGCCGCGGTCACACTCGCGGTGATGTTCGCCCTGGCGCTCACCGCGGGCGCGGTGCTCCTCGTCAGCTCGGGCCGCGCGGGCTGGACGGTCCGCCACACCCTGGCCGCCGTCGCGGGCGCCGTGGCGACCTACTGCTGGGCGGGGTTCATGATCCAGTTCGGGGTGCACGGGTACAGCGTCTTCGGCCTGGTGGGGCAGGTCGTGTGCGTGGGTGTGGCCGCTGGGCTGGTGGCGCTCGCGTGGAGGCGTTCGGCCGTCACGGCCGCGTCGCCGTCCGGGTCCGCGTCACCGGCCTGAGGGCGGGCGACTCCGGAACCCGAAGACGGCCCCCGGTGCGCGAAGCCGCTCCGCACACCGGGGGCCGTCCTTGAACGGGGCCCGCGCCGGGCGCGGTGTCCGTGCTCTAGAGCTTCGTGTGGTGGGCCGACCCGGGGGAGGCCGGGGACCACCCCTGCGCGAGAGCGTTCCGGATGGCGGTGGAGACGACGCCCGGGGTCACGGGAACGGGAGGGGCGACCGACAGCCAGGATCCCGGGTGCGGGTGCCGGGTGGCGACCACGAGGGTCTGCCCCGGCTCCTCCGCCAGTTCCACGGCGAAGGTCATGGGCGACTCGCAGAGGCCCTGGGCGTAGGTCGGCCGACGCCGTACGCGCCACCGGTAGCCGGTGCCGTCCACGGTGATGCGGCGGGAACCCCTGCGGACCAGTGCCATACGCGTCGCCTCCTACGATCGGGAGGGCATCGTACCCGCCGCGGGGCAGGGGCCTACGGCCCGGGTTCCTCCTCGGTCGGAGGATCCTCCCGGCAGGTGCGGTACCGGGCCCACAGCTTCCGGTACACGATGACCGCGAACACCACGATGATCGCCCACGCGACGGTCATCCCGTACGGCCTGCCGCCGAAGGCCGGTGGCGTCACCACGAGGACGACGTGCGACGCGAATACGACGATCAGCCCTACCAGGGGCCGCAGCGGCGGTCGCTCGGGCTGCATGGGGTGGGGGTCTCCCGCTCCGTGGTTGTGGAGGCGGCTTGATGCCGACGCCTACCGTTAAGTCCACCCGGGACGAACGCCTCGCGCAACCGCTGCCACGGGAGGCGGCCGAACAGGTCGCCGACCACGGCGTGTGCGTCCGCCCCGTATCGCTTCGACGCAGATACCACACCTTTGGGATAAAACGGTGAAAGGTTACAATCCGCTTAGGCGGCGTCCATGCCCGAAGAACCAGGGTCGTGGGGTCATAGGCTCATCAAAAAACATGTCCCCCCGTCCTAATTCGCTTCCCCTCCGGTGACATCGGTCTTACCTCCAACGCTCCCACCTGCATCATTTCTAATCACCTCGACGATTTCTCTGGTTGGTCCTTTATCGGGTCATAGGGTGTAGTACAAAAGTCGGTGCTGGGATTTCGCGCTCACACCCCATGAACGGATGGCAGCGATCCCCGATCAGACAGGCACTCACTCTGAGGAGACGTATGCGCCAGGGAGAGCCGTGGCCGTCCAACTCCGCGCTGTCGCTGCTCAGCTCCCCCGATCGTGATGCTCTCCTTCGACTCGGTAGGCGCACCGACCACGCGCCCGGAGATGTGCTCCTGAACCACGGCGAACACTCCACACACGTCTTCGTGATCCTCCACGGCTACGTGAAGATCACGACGACGTCCTACTCCGGCCGCGAGGTCCTCCTGGCCGTGCGCTCGGGCGGTGACTTGGTCGGGGAACTCGCCGGGATGGACGGCAGTCCGCGGATGGCCACGGCACAGACGGCGGGTCCCGCCACCACACGGTTGGTGACCGCAGCGGAGTTCCACGCCTTCTTGGACGCCCATCCGGCAGCATCCCGGTCCATCAGCGCGTCGATCTCGGCGAAGCTGCGCTCAGCGACCGACAAGATCGTCGACTACGGCAGCCACGACGTCCAGGCCCGGCTGGCGCGGGTCATTCTCCGCCTCGTACGGGATCACGGGGTCAGTACACCGGAGGGCGTCGCGGTCGCCCTCCGCATCTCGCAGCCGGAACTAGCCTCCATCACCGGTGCTTCCGAGGCGGCCGTCTCCAAGGCCCTCACGGACCTGCGCTTCCGGAAGGTCATCCTGACCGGCTACCGCACTTTCACGGTGCTCGACCGTGACGCTCTGCTGAAACTCGCTGAGCTTCCCCCCGATTTCTGATCGAACCGCAAGATCTCCTACTAATACGAGGTCTTTCCCTCCGGTTCTCCCGAACATGGCATCACGCGGCGCCTGCCGGCCCCGCGTGCGATGACCGCTGTCCGGACGAGAAAGGACATACATGGACGTGAACGTGCCACAGCGCCGCCTGACCATCGCTGTCGACGCCGAAGGCTACAGCAGCCGTTCCTTCGACGGCATGAAGGAGGTCCAGAGAGGCTTGCGAGAGGTCCTCGACCACGTGGACGAACACGGCGACCTCGACCGGGTCGACTGGGACCGTCAGCCCCAAGGTGACGGAGAAGTTGCCGTCCTCCCTCCGGGCACGATCGAGGCCACGGCCATCTCGAACTTCATCCGCGGTCTGTCCACCGCCCTCCACCACTACAACAAGAGCCGTAACAAGGAGTACCGGCTGCGCCTTCGCATCGCGATCGACCAGGGGAACATCGCCGTCGGCGAATTCGGCTTCATCGGAAACGCCGTCAACGCCGTGTGCAGGATGCGCGACTCCGACGCCCTGCGCGCGGCTTTGACCTCCCATCCCGGTGCGCCGTTCGTCGTCGCCGTCTCCGACTCGATCTACAGCGATGTCGTCGTACACGGGCAGGAGGACCTGTACCGGTTCACATTCAACAGGCACCAGCTCGCCAACAAGGACTTCCAGACCACGGCGTGGGTCCACGTCAGCGACGATTCCACGACTCGTGCAGGGCACCGCGCGCCTGACGACACGACCGACCACACAGCTCCTTCCCCGCAACGGTCCGTCGTCCATCACAGCGGTACCGGCAATGCCTACGGCGGCGACCACCACGGTGACACCACGTTCACCACCCACGGCTAGAAGAGCGCGACATGTCAGAACTCCCCTCATCTCCCGAAGACGCGGCGATCGCGCTCCCGGTGTCCCCGACCACGACCGCACCCGAGAGCGGGCAGAACACTCCCCTGACCGCAGGTCCCCGTGCCGATGAGTCGGACGCCCTTCCCCCCGAGGGCTCCGACGCCTTTTCGCACGACGGTGACGACGACCTCTCGTCCGAAGAGCCCGACCCGGAGCCCAGCGAGAACGTATGGGAGTCCAGCGTCGACCCCCGTTCCCAGAACCGGGAGCGCCAACGCCGGGACTACCGCAACAAGCGTTTCCGTCTCGGTGGGGTCCGCGTCGACGCCCGAGGCATGGGCAACGCCTACGGCGGCGACCACCACGGCGACACGGTCTTCAACATCACGACGATGTCGGACACGGGCGGGGACGGTACGGCCGTCCCCGAGGAGCAGATCGACTTCCTCCAAGACGTCCACGTCGACGGCGGCACCCTCCGACGGCTCACCAGTGCCTTCGACAACGAACGGGTGGCCGTCCTCCACGGTGATCCCGAGACCGGACGCACGACCTCGGCGATCATCGCCCTCCGTTCCGTTGATCACGACAACCCGGTGATACGGGTCACGCCCGAGAAGCTGCTGTCGGAACTCTCGGCCCCCGGCGCGGACGCCTCCCACTACCTCGTGCGCTCCACCCGTCGGGCGTGGCCCTGGGAAGACGACGAGATGGTACGCGTCAAGTCCCTCCTCGAGACACAGCACTCCCACCTGGTGGTCGTCATCGACGACGAGGACGTTCCGGCCAGATGGCGTTCCCTCCTCGTCCGACACACCGCTCCGGAACTCCTCCGGGTACTCCACAGCCACCTGACCCATCACGTCGGTGGAGAGGACGCGGCCGGTGCACTCCTCGATCGTGTCCGCGCCCAGACGAGGATCAAGGACTGCCTCGACTCGATCGAGTCCCCGGGCGAGGCGGCCCGCACGGCGTGGTTCGTCAAGGACCAATCCGATCGGGAAGAGCCGGACTGGCTGAAACGTCTCGCGGATCTCCTCGAGAAGAACCGCGATGAGATGCTCCTCCAGCGTGCCCGCGACCTGCTGCGGGGACTGGATCACCGGCACGCACCGGTGGACCAGGCCTATGTCATCAGTGCGGCCGTCCTGGACGGACACACCCTGACCACGGTCGTCTCGGCGGCAGGGAACCTCTCCGAGCGCCTCGTCCGCGCCGAGCTCGGCAGCCGTGCGCAGCGACGCCGCATCTTCGAGCGTCGACTGGACCACCGCCTACCGCATGTGCGGTTGAAGCAGCAGACCTCCGAGTCGGGTGGTGCACCCCCCGAACGCACACTGCAACTCCGGCAACCGCGCTTGTGGAGTGCCGTCCTCGACGTCGCCTGGACCGAGTACGAGCTCTCCCGCGAGCCCTTCCTGCAGTGGCTCCTGCACCTGTGCGAGATGGCGTCCGACGACCCACGCGTCCGCATCGACGCGGCGCAGGCGATCGGCCGGATCGCCGCACACGACTTCGCCATCGTGGAAAAACAGGTCCTCAAACACTGGATCACCACATGCGAGGAGTCCTCGGCCGACGACTTCGACCCACAACTGCCGCTCATGGCAGCGTGGATCATCGAGATGCTCGTCGTCGAGGGCAGCCAGATCGACCGAGCCTTCGACCTGCTCGAAAGGTGGATGCGCGAGGGCTCCCCCTGGAGGCTGCTCTACGCCCTCACCGCCTACGGAACCAGCATCGCCGGTGCGCGCCCCGAGGAGTCGTTCCGGGCGATCGACATGGCCGCCTCGGAAATCGGCCGGAGCGGGATGGGGCGGGCGTTCGGCCCGGCGACCGGGACGGCCGGACGCCTGGACCAGTTCGTGGAGAGCGCGGTCGTGGAAGCCTTCGACGGGAACTCCCCGCGCGCGAGGGCCATGGCTCTGGAGCACCTCGTGACGTGGCACCGGGACGATCAGCGCCCACGGCTGCACCGTGTGGCGGTGCGCACGCTCCTGAAGATCGCCCAGTTGCCCACCCGGTGCCAGGACGGTTCCCGAGGGCGGGACTTCGCACTGGTGGAGTGGCTGGCGGCGGTCGTCGCCGACCCCGACACCTACGGTGCCACACCCACCTCCGCGGCGGACACCGTCGAGGGCGTTCACGGCCTGTGGCTCGACGCGCTGAGCGACGACGACCTGAGCCCGGCGTGGACCGTCCTCGACGACTGGGAGGCCCGGTACCCGGACGCTACGGCGACCCCCGCCGCTCGCGCGCAGATCGACGCCCTCCTCGAACGCATCAGGTCGGACCCGAGCCAAGGGCTCAAGGAACGGCTCTCCCTCTACACGATCATCCGCGAGCGCCGGAACGGCGCAGGGCGGACGTCGCCGACACCGGCATGAGGCGAACCCTCGACGCAGAAAGGCAGTTCCCATGTCTCCCCACACCAGTGGTCGCTCGTGGTGGTGGCCTTTCCCCCGGTTCCGTCGCCGGACCTCGAACGACTCCTCGACGCCCGTCCGACACGTCCTGGACCGCATCACCGACCGGAGGGCGATCCTCGTCGACGGCGACGAGGTGCACCAGTGGATCCGCAAGGAAGGATCCATGTCCACCTCGGTCATGGCTCCACGGGACAACCTGTTCTCCGTCGACCCTCCCGCCAAGGGGGAGGGCTTCACCTTCCGGATCAAGGCCCGTGTGCGCTGGCACGCCCATCTGACGCACGACGACCCCGACGTCCACCGTGCCTGGCAGGAGTCCGTGGAGGACTACGTCGAGAGGCGCAATCGAACGATCCGCGCGGAGATCTCCGGTGTGATCCGGAACCTGAGTCGACGGTACCTGCCGCACCAGGCACCGGAACTCGAGGAAAACCTCAACGACCAGCTGCGGTCACGACGCTATGAACGAACGACACCGCCGGCCACGACGGGGATCCCCGCGCACGTCTCGGCCAATGACAAGTACCTCGTCCACGCCACCGTGCACACCTGGGTGGACGTGTGTCCCGAGGTGCGTGCCCAGCAACAGGCTGTCTCCATGCGCCTGACCAAGGCCGCCGGAGACCACGCTCTGGCCATGCTCCAGGTGAGGCACCTGCAGGAGATGCGACAGGCCTGGCTGGAGTTGTTCCTCGACACCATGCGCCAGATGGGAGACGTCAGTGAGGAACGTGTCTCGTGGCTGGCCGGACAGGCGCTGAAAGTGGCGCAGACGAACGGCAAGGACGCCTCCCGTGTCCTCCAGACGGCCCTCAACCAGCGACAGGCGGAGGGACGAAGGTTCGTGCGGGACCTGCAGGCCATCATCGGCCGCAACAACGAGGCCAACCTCGTCGATTTCGCGTTCGGTCACGACCGGGCGCTCCGGCAGGTCCTCCTGCACCTGGGTGTGCCAGTGGAGCAGATCGACCACGTGGCCGAGGAGAACCGCGTCCCCGACCCACCCCCGTCCCACACC
>NZ_QPFC01001213.1:0-1134 GCF_003427465.1 Nocardiopsis sp. TNDT3
CGACGCCAGCTTCTTGAACGGAACGGCCCCGGTGACCCTCACCCGGACCACGCCCCGCCCCGCGCGGCCCGCGCGCTCGACGACCTGGTCGGGCATGTCCGCGGCCAGCACCACCCGTCGCCGGGGAGCGCCGGAGTCGGCCGCCAGCAGCGCCAGCGACTCCCCGGCGGCGGCGTACATGGCCTCGTACTCCGCCTCCTCCACGTCCTCGTCCGGGCCGGGGTCGGCCGCGAACGCGGTCAGCGGCACGCCCTCCAGGCGCCCCTCCTCCAGCAGGCGAGCCAGGGCGGGGATGGTGCTGGGCAGGAAGACGTACATGCGAGCGGCTCTCCAGGATGCGGGATGAACACACCAAGTGTGCCAAACCCCGGGCTCAGGCCGCCCGCTCCCCGGGCACCGGGGGCGCGCCGTCGCCGTCCGGCGCCAGGAAGCGCTCCAGCTCCAGCCGCGTGGTGTCCACGTCGGTGTGCAGGATGCCGGTCATCCCGAGTTCCTCGGCCGTGCGGACGTTGTGCTCCAGGTCGTCGATGAACACGCAGTCCTCGGGGCGCAGGCCGATCCGCTCACAGGTGTGCAGGTAGATGCGGTGCTCGGGCTTGCGCATCCCCACCTCGCCCGAGATCACCACCGCGTCGAAGGTGGTGTCGAAGTGCTCACGGGGATAGCAGTTGCCCCAGGAGTTGGACAGCAGGGCGGTCACGGCCCCGGCGGTCCTGGCCTCGCGCAGGGCCTCGTACATGTCGTGCACGGGGTCGAACTCGCAGAACATGCGGTTGATCAGCCCCTCGGCCACCACCGGGCCGCCGTGCGTGCAGCGCAGCAGGGCCGCCAGCTCGCGCTCGAACGCGCAGGTGTCGATCTCGCCCCGCTCCAGCGCGTGCACGAGGTTCTCCCCCTCGACGCTGCCGTCGAAGTAGGGCCGCATGACCTCGTGGTAGTGCTCGACGTCGATGCGGTCGGCGTGCAGCCAGGCCCGGATGCCCACGGGCAGCGGCGGTGTGAGGACACCGCCCCAGTCGCAGATGACCCCTCGCCGGGTGCCGTCCATCCGATCCCCTCCTCCGGTCGTCGGTGACCTCTCCCCCCAGACGCCCGCGGGTCGGGCGGGGAACGGGAAGAACGCTTCCCCGCCCG
>NZ_QPFC01001214.1:0-1652 GCF_003427465.1 Nocardiopsis sp. TNDT3
CCGCGACCCCCCGCAGCGCCGCGTCAGGGCCCCCGCGGACCCGGGGCGCCGCGTCCCCGCCGGGCGCGCGGGGCGACTAGCATCGGGGACGTGAGCACGTCGTTGTCAGTAAATACGGAGTCCCCCAGTTCGCTCGACGCCGACGCGGTTGTCGTCGGTTACCACTCCGGAGGCGACGCTCCGGAGCCCGCGTCGGGCGCTCATGACGTCGATGCCGCCTTCTCCGGCGGCCTCGCCCAGACCCTGTCGCTCCTGGGAGCGAGCGGCGCCCCCGAGGAGGTGCACACCCTTGCCTCCCTCGGAGCCGTCAAGGCCCCGGTCGTCGTCGCGGTCGGTCTCGGCCCGGCGCCCGCCGAGGGCCCCGTCGACCCCGACATCCTGTCCCGCGCCGCCGGCGTCGCGCTGCGCTCGCTGACCTCGCGCCCCGAGGGCGCGGGCCGCGTCGTCCTGGCCCTGCCCGCCGGGACCGCCGCCGAGGCCGGCGCCGTCGCCCTCGGAGCCCGCCTGGGCGCCTACGGCTTCGACCGGTACCGCACCGCCGCCAAGGACAAGCGCGCCGCCGAGCTGGTCCTGGCCAGCTCCGCCGGGGACGCCCGGGAGGCCGCCGAGCGCGCCGCCGTCCTGGCCGAGGCCGTCAACCTCACCCGCGACCTGGTCAACACCGCACCGGCCGACCTGGCGCCCGAGGACCTGGCCACCACCGCCCAGGAGATCGCCCAGCAGTCCGGCCTGCGCGTCGAGGTCCTGGACGAGGCCGCCCTGTCCGAGGGCGGGTACGGCGGTCTGATCGGCGTCGGCCAGGGCTCGGCCAACCCGCCCCGCCTGGTCCGCCTGGCCCACAGCCACCCCGAGGCCACCAAGACCGTCGCCTTCGTCGGCAAGGGCATCACGTTCGACTCCGGCGGCCTGTCCCTCAAGCCCGCGGGCTCGATGGACTGGATGAAGTCCGACATGGCGGGCGCCGCCTCCGTGCTGGCCGCCATGCGCGCCATCGCCGCCCTGAACCTGCGCGTCAACGCCGTCGGCTACCTGGCCGTGGCCGAGAACATGCCCAGCGGCACCGCCCAGCGCCCCTCCGACGTGCTGACCATCTACGGCGGCAAGACCGTCGAGGTGCTCAACACCGACGCCGAGGGCCGCCTGGTCATGGCCGACGCCCTCGTGCGGGCGCAGGAGGACGCGCCCGACCTGGTCGTGGACATCGCCACCCTGACCGGCGCCCAGCTGGTCGCGCTCGGCACCCGGGTGTTCGCGGTCATGTCCAACGACGACGAGGCGCGCGACCGGATCGTCGCCGCGGCCGCCGAGGCGGGCGAGGCCTCCTGGCCGATGCCCCTGCCCGAGGAGCTGCGCGCGGGCCTGGACTCCGCGGTCGCCGACATCGCCAACGTGGCGGGCGAGCGCTGGGGCGGCATGCTCTCCGCGGGCGTCTTCCTCAAGGAGTTCATCGAGGAGGGCGTCACGTGGGCGCACCTCGACATCGCCGGTCCGTCCTTCAACCAGGGCGGACCGCACGGCTACACCCCGAAGGGCGGCACCGGCGCGGGCACCCGCACCCTGGTCCGCATCGCCGAGGAGTACGCCGGATAGCACCCGCCCAGGGGGGCGGCCTCCCCGAGCCGGAGCGCCGCCCCTCCCGGCCACCGCGGCCG
>NZ_QPFC01001215.1:0-3756 GCF_003427465.1 Nocardiopsis sp. TNDT3
GGCGGCGCTGGGCGTGCTCCAGGTCGCCCACCGGCGCCCCCTGCCGCTGGCCCTCGCGGTCGCCGCGGCCGCGGTCGCCGCGCACACGGTCCAGGGGCTGTTCCAGCCCAGCGCCCAGATCTCCTACGCCTGGTGGCTGGCCCTGATCACCATCGCCACCGGTGCTCTGGTGGGCTGGGGCGCCCTGGCCCGGGCCCGCCGCGCGCTGGTGATGTCGCTGCGCGAGCGCGCCCGCCGGGCCGAGGCCGAACAGGGCCGCCGGGTGGCCGAGGCGCGGATGCTGGAGCGCACCCGCATCGCCCGCGAGATGCACGACGTGCTCGCCCACCGGCTGTCCCTGCTGGCCACCTACGCCGGGGCGCTGGAGTACCGGCCCGACGCCCCGCCCGAGCAGCTCGCCCGCGCCGCCGGGGTGGTGCGCACCGGGGTCCACCAGGCCCTGGAGGAGCTGCGCGAGGTGATCGGCGTGCTGCGCGAGGAGGAACCCGAGGCGGGCGGGCGCCCACAGCCGGTCCTGTCCGACGTCCCCCGTCTGGTGGAGGAGGCGCGCGGGGCCGGGGAGCGCGTGGAGCTGCGCGACGCGGTGGCCGACCCCGACCGCCTTCCCGCCTCCACCGGCCGCACCGCCTACCGCCTGGTCCAGGAGGGCCTGACCAACGCCCGCAAGCACGCCTCCGGCCAGCCGGTGCGGGTGCGCGTGGAGGGCGCTCCCGGCGAGGGCCTGGTGATCGACCTGCGCAACCCCGTGACCGGGCCCGCCGGGGCCGCACCGGCCGGGGAGGGGTCCCCTCCGGTGCCGGGCAGCGGAACCGGGCTGGTCGGCCTGACCGAGCGGGTGCGCCTGGCCGGGGGGCGTCTGGACCACGAGCGCACACCCGAGGGCTTCCACCTGCACGCCTGGCTACCATGGCCGGCATGAACCGTGCGCCGCGTGTCCTGATCGTCGACGACGACGCCCTCGTCCGCGGCGGGCTGACCATGATGCTCGACGGGGTCCACGGCATCGCCGTGGTCGGCGAGGCCCGCGACGGGGACGAGGTGCTGGCCGCGGCCGACGCCCACCGGCCCGACGTGGTCCTGATGGACCTGCGCATGCCCCGGGTGGACGGCATCACCGCCACCCGCAGGCTGCGGGCGCGCACGCCCCCGCCCGAGGTCGTGGTGCTGACCACCTTCGACACCGACGAGAACATCCTCTACGCGCTGCGCGCCGGGGCCAGCGGCTTCCTGCTCAAGGACACCCCGCCCGCGCGGATCGTGGACGCGGTCCTGCGGGTGGCCGAGGGCGAGCCCATCCTGTCCGCGAGCGTCACCCGCCGCCTGATGGACCGCACCGCCGTCCAGGCCGGGTCCCACGAGCGGGCCCGCACGGCGCTGGCCCGGCTCAGCCCGCGTGAGCACGAGGTGGCCCTGGCCGTGGCCCGGGGCCACACCAACGCGGAGATCGCCGCGCAGCTGTACATGAGCGTGGCCACGGTCAAGGCCCACGTCTCCAGCGTCCTGGCCAAGCTCGACATGGACAACCGCACCCAGATCGCGCTGCTGGCCCACGACGCCGGACTCGCCTGACCCCGGCCGCCGCTCCGGCGGCGGGCCCCGCCGAGGACTCCGCCCCCGTGTCCGCGGTGTCCCCTGCCAGCGGCGCCGGGAGGCGCGGACGGGTCCGGCCGTGTCCGTGTCGTTCAGGGCCTGCGGCCGCGGAAGGTGCGGCGCAGGTCGTCCACCCAGGCGTCGGGGTTCTCCCAGGGGATGAAGTGGCCGCCGCGCTCGTGGGCGGTGACGTTGACGTGGTTGAACCAGGCGCCCTGTGGGCCCTCCCTGAACGCCCGGACGCGCTCGTCGGCGGTGTGGACGCCGGGCGGGTTCTCGTACGTGACCAGGGTGAGGCCGACCGGGGCCTGCACGACCGGGGTGCGGTCGTGGGCGGGGACCCAGGGGTAGCGGTTGGCGTTGGCGTAGTAGCGCATCGACGTGGCGATGGAGTTGTTCGCCCAGTAGATCGTGGCGTGGGTGAGCAGGTCGTCCTTGGTGAAGACCGACTCGACGTCGCCGCCGTTGTCGCTCCAGGACCTCCAGCGCTCCAGCAGCCAGGCGAGCAGCCCGGCGGGCGAGTCGCTCAGCCCGTGGGCCAGGGTGGCCCCGTCGAGCATGTGGACGGCCAGGTGGGAGGCCGAGCGGTGGTCCGTCTCCACGATCCGGGCGCGCACGTCGGCGGGCTGGTCGTCGGTGAGGGGCCGGTTCCGGGCGAAGTCCCAGGCCCGGGGGCCGTTGAAGAAGTCGAGCGGCAGCCCGGAGCCGATGTGGACGCCGTACAACTGGTCGGCGTACTTGTGGCCGAGCTGGCTGGAGACGATCCCGCCGATGTCGCAGCCCCCGGCGGCGTACTTCTCGTATCCCAGGGTCCGGGTCATCAGGGTGTGCCAGAGGTCGGAGACCTTCCAGAAGTTGACGTCGGGAAAGCCGGTGAGCGGGCCGGGGAAACCGAAGCCCGGCAGGGACGGCACGATGACGTCGAAGGCGTCGGCGGGGTCGCCGCCGAACGCGGCCGGGTCGGCGAGCGGGCCGATCACCTTCGACCAGTGCCAGAACGTCCACGGCCAGCCGTGGGTGAGGATCAGCGGGATCGGCCGGGGTCCGCGGCCGGGCTCGCGCATGAAGTGCACCGGGACACCGGCGACGCTCACCCGGTAGTGCTCGTGGGCGTTGATGGCGGCCTCGGCCCGGCGCCAGTCGTAGCCGTCCCGCCAGTGGGCGACCAGCTCACGCAGGTAGCTGTCGGGGACGCCGTAGGACCAGTCCTCGTTTCCCTCGTCCAGCGGCGCACGGGTCGACGCGAGGCGGGCGCGCAGGTCGTCCAGGACCCCGTCGGGCACGTGGATCGGAGCGGGCTCCAGGGGGAAGGCGTGCGGGGTGCTCAACGCGTGGCTCCTTGCTGGGTGTGCCGTCGGGCCGTCGGACCGTGAACCGTGGCGGCCTTCCGAGGGGGTTCTTCCGATCGCCCGGCCCGTCCGCGAACGATCGGGGGCGACGGGCCCGGCGAGCGCCCGACGCACCAGAACCTACCGCGGGCGAGCCGACCGGGCCCGCCCCGGGCCGTCCGGGCCGCCGCCGCACGTCCGGTGCCGAGGCGGGCGCCGACCGCTCACACCCCGGCCCTTAGCGCCGCACGGCGGCGCAGGACCAGCCACCCCGCGACCGCCCAGGTGAGCGCCACGATTCCCGCCATGACCAGGCGCGAGGTGAGCAGGTGCTCGGGCGGATAGAGGTTCCCGGTCAGGTAGAAGTCGATGAAGCCGTCCTCCATCACCGCCCTTCCGGTGCGCGCCCGCGACCAGTTCTCGATCTCGGTCAGGAAGCACGGCCAGTCGACGATGACGATGCCCAGGGCGTAGGCCGCCACCGCCAGGTGCACCCAGAACATCCGGGGCCAGCGCCAGGCCAGCGCGCCGCCGAACACGACGAAGGCGAGGAAACCGAAGTGCAGGGCCGCCGCGGCGTGGCCCACCAGGAGGGAGGTCATGCCCCGAATCTAGGACCGGGCCGCCCCGCCTACATCGGTACGCGCACCCGGCCCCCCTGAGTACCCCTACTCTGGTGCCTCCCCTGCCGCCCGACAGCGGGAGGGCGCGCAACCGCCCACCGGTGGCCGCGAGGCCGGAGCCCCGTCACGGGTCGCCCCGCGGCCCTCCCGTCGCCCGCCCGGCACCGGGAGGGCGCGAAAGGGCCGGGACGCCACCGCCACGGGGCGTCCCGGCC
>NZ_QPFC01001216.1:0-1301 GCF_003427465.1 Nocardiopsis sp. TNDT3
GCGCCCCCGCCGTCCTGCCCGCCCCACCAGTCGCGGGGGCCGTCGGGACGCTCCCGTCCGGGCTCCGGGGGTGTCTCGGGGCCGGGGAGCGCGTGGGCGCCCGGGTCCTGGAAGGCGTGGGCGCCGGAGCCCGTGGGCGTGTGGGCGCCGGGGCTCCAGGACGCTTCGGGCCCTGAGCCCCGGGTCGCGTGGGAGCCGGGGCTCCAGGGAGCCCGGGGGTCGGCGGCCTCCTCCGCACCCCGGTCCGAGTGCGCGGGGCCGCTTCCGGGGGCGACCCAGCCGCCGTGGTCGTCGGGCCCGGCCGGGTCCGGCGGGCCGTGGTGTTCGCCGTGTCCGTCCATCAGGTCGCGTCGTCCCGCAGCGTACCGGCGCGCACGGCCAGTTCCTCGCTCAGCAGGCGCGCCTCCTCGGCGTCCAGCCCCTCGATCGTGGACGACCCGGCGTAGGAGGCGGTCTGCACCTCCAGCGTCGCCACGCCGAACAGGCGCTCCAGCCACCCCTGCGTGTGGTCCACCGTCTGCAGGCGGTTGACCGGGACCAGCTGCCAGGAGCGGCTGACCCAGCCAGCCCGGGTGTAGATGACGTCCCCGGCCACCTCCCAGCGGTGCACCCGGTACCTCCACGAGGGGACGACGGCGATCCTGACCAGGGCGTAGAGCGCGTAGACCCCCGGCAGCAGCCAGGCGTTGTCCCTCGCCCACGGGGGGATCCACGCCCAGTCCAGCGACGAGGCCGCCCAGGCGACCGCCGACAGCATGAGCAGGACGACCACGCTGGCGAACATCAGGCGCAGGGTCCACACACCGATCGCCCGGCCGCTCACGCGGCGCAGCGGCGGACGCAGCCGCGCGGTCGCCTCGTGCCCGGAGGGTCGCGGCGGCTCCTGGGGGCCGGGGGTTGCGGGGGTGTCCATCACGCGCACGAGTCTAGGGCCTCGCCCCGCGCCCGCCCCTTCCACCGCGGGCCGCCGACGGAAGGCGCACGCCCTGACACGCGCTGACGAAGACGTCCGTTTCCTGGAGGTTTCTCCGTCAGGCGCTGTCAGCGTTCTGTCAGACCGGTTGGCCAGACTTGACAGCAGACGTTGACACATGGAGGAGCGTTGACTTCTTCTCCCTCCTCAAGGAGGGGAATTACGGAACCACCTACCGGTGGTCCGAGGCCACAGCCTCGTCACGGGTCACCCCGTGACCTTCCTGTTTCATTGCCGGTCGCCCCGTCCGGGAGGACTTCCGTTGAGGTCTCACACCAGCTCCGCAGGCAGATGCCGCCAGCCCGGCGGCCCTGAGGTTATTCGCAGC
>NZ_QPFC01001217.1:0-2739 GCF_003427465.1 Nocardiopsis sp. TNDT3
CTCGCCGGACGAGGTCCCCGCGGTCCCCTCCCCGGGCCGGGCGGTCCCGAGCCCCGGCATGCTGTCCCTGTCCCAGCCGGTCGGGTACCGCCTGCCCTCGGGCCGCTCCTTCCAGTAGTCCGGCGAGCGCACGGCCTCCTGCTTGCGGATCGTGTCCCGGCGGATGATCCACAGCACCAGGAAGATCACCCCGATCGGGATGACGAGGGCCATCAGGATCCCGAACAGCGCGCCGGGTGTCGCCCACTCCATCGCCTTCCTCCTTCGGGTGGGGGCGCGGTCCTCACAGGGCCGCGAGAAGCTCACGGCACGCGCACTCGCAGCGGCGGCACGCCTCGGCGCACACCCAGCAGTGCTCGTGCCGGGCGGCGTGGCGGTCGCACTCCTCGCCGCACAGGCGGCAGGCCTCCGCGCACGCCTTGACCAGTGTCCGGACGAGGGTGTCGTCCTCCCCGGTCCGTCGCGAGAGCACCCGCTGGGTGGACTCGCACACGTCGGCGCAGTCCAGGTCCAGGCGCACGCACGCGACCAGTTCGGCCACCGCCCGTTCGCCCAGGCAGGAGTCCGCGCACAGCACGCACGCCTGTGCGCACGCGCCGCAGGCCTCGATGCAGGCCCGCACCCTCTCCTCGATCCCGTCGCCCCGGCGGTCGGAGCGGGTGTCCAGCATCTGTTCGACGACGCTCATGACTCCTCCTCGAACGTTTCCGGTCCGGACCCGGGGCGGGCCCGGACCGGGGCTTTCACAGCGAGAACCGCAGCGCGAAGTGGTTCAGCGAGGCGGGGAGCCCCGACGCGGGCAGCGGCCCGCCCGCGTCCACGCGGGTCAGGTTCCGGCCCCGGAGCAGGGCGCGCAGGAACAGCGACACCGTCAGCGGAACCAGGTCGCGCGCCGCGCACCCGGCGGGGCCGTAGCTGAAGGGCACGATCCCCGGCTCCGCCTCGGCGCGCCCGTCGAGCCAGACCTCCGGCTCGAACGCGTCCGCGTACGGAAGCCGGGAGGAGTCCCGGTGGAAGTAGGAACTCACGACCAGGAAGGCCGTTCCCGCCTCGAACACCTCCTCCCGCCAGGCCGTCTCCCGCGTGCTCTCCCGGATCACCATGAGCGTGGTCGGCCACAGCCGCACCGACTCGCGCACCGTCGCCCGCAGCAGCGGCAGGTCGAGCCCCTCGCGGCCGTCCGCCTCCTCGCGGGCCGCGTGGGCGCCGGGGCTGAGCGAGGTCAGCAGCGCCAGGGAGCGGAACGCGGCGACGGCGGCCGCGTCGAAGGCGAACAGCCAGTGCGCCACCTGGTCCTCCGGGTGTACGTCCGCGCCCTGGCCGTCCCCGCCGTGGGGGCACCCGGCGGCCGACTTCGCGGCGGCCGACCCCGCGACCAGGCGGGCGGCGAGGCTGCCCGGTTCGGCGCGTTCGATGTTGGCGCGCACCCGCCCGAGGAACTCCTCCCTCGCCGCGTGGTCGGCCGGGGCCGCGTAGGCCCAGTTCGCGCGCGAGCGCAGAGTGTGCAGGAGTTCGGTCGTGCGGCGGTCCTGCGCGGCGAACGAGCCGAAGACCACGCGCCGGGCCATGGCGTGGAAGGAGTCGGCGAACCTGCGCCAGTCCAGGACCTCCCCGCTCCGCAGTGCCAGCCTGAGCGCCAGCGCCTCGTCGTCCGCCTGTCCGGCGACGACGTCCCCGTCGGGGTGGATCGTCTGGCCCGGCACCAGGGCGGCGACGTTGGCCGCGCGGCGCCCGGGCCGTGCGTCGTGGTCGGAGATCAGCACTCCGTGCGGCTGGAAGTGGGAGAGCGCACCGCGCTTCTCCATGCCGCCGGGGGAGAAGGGTTCGGGCGTCTCCCGCAAGAGCCGGCCCACGTCCTGCGGGGACAGGACCAGGGCGAGCCGCCGTCCCGCCAGGCGCAGCGGCAGGGGGTCGTCGCCGTGGCGTTCGCGCAGGCCGCGCAGGAGGGAGACCGCCCTGCGGTCGGCGTCCAGGCCGGCGACCAGGCCCGTCATCAGCGGGCGGCGTACGATCACGCCCCGCGCCAGGTTGGGCAGCAGAACCGAGGACAGCACGCGCGCCTCCTCCGCGGCGGTGGGGCGGCGCGCCCCCCGCCGGAGTTCCGTCTCCGGCCGGGAGCCCGCGTCCTGTGGCGGATGCGCTCCCCGGCGCCGGTGTGCCTCCTGGTGTTCTGTGGGCATCGAGACCGTCCCCTCGATCGGTTCGCTGCGGTGGATTGCTGTTGTCGGCCTTGGGTCCCTACGGCTGCCGGTCCTGGCCCCGCACCGGGTTCTCGCAGCTCTCACGGCTCCCGTAGATCCCACGGCCCTCATGAGTGCCGGTGAGCTGGTTCCCTTGTTCCCAGGCCGGGTGAGGTGCGGGCCTGCCGGACCCGGTTCTCCCCGCCTTGACCGCTCACGTGCCGGTTCCAGGTTTCTACTCCGTCCCCTGCCCCGGTCCGGGCGTGTCCGAACAGGGACGCACGGGACTTCTGCGACTTGCGGGGTCACCGTGCGCCGCCCGGCCTCCGCGCACACGGCCTTCGCACACCCGGCCGCTTCGGATCCGGGGCCTCGCGGTCGCCCGCCGGGGGTTTCGTGCCCCTCCCCGCCCCGACGGGCCGGGGCACGCGAGGTGCCCGAACCCCTCGAAGCCGCGGTCCGGCGCTCCCCGCCTCGATGGGGCCGGGATGTCTTTCGCGCACGTGCGCCCCGCCTCCGCGGGACCGGAGCGTCCCCGCGCACACGCGGGCGCCCCCGG
>NZ_QPFC01000134.1:0-16661 GCF_003427465.1 Nocardiopsis sp. TNDT3
GGCGCGCGATCTTGTTGATCAACGGCTGGTAGAGGACCATGACCCGTTCACGCAGCCCGTTGGCCTGCGGGTCCCCCTCCCCCAGCCTCACGAGTACGGACAGCAGCTCCTCCGCCGTGGCGTCCTCGCCGGGCATCGGCCTGCGCGGCCTGGGGATGACGGTCGTGTGGTCTGCGGCGGCCTGGGACTTCGGTGCGGTGTTCTCGGACAAGAGAGGACCCCCGGTGCTCTGTCCTTCTGTGCTTGTGTCGCCTGTCAGCACCTGCGGCGCGGCCCTCGCTCCTGACGCGCTGTCGGGAGCTCTCGTCGGGCGGGGTACGGTCGCCGTGCGGGGAGTACGTTCCCTCAGAAACGCCTTCAAAAGCGACGGGGCGAAAAAAGTTGTCGCGCGACAAATATCTTTCGATCCCCGTGTGGTCACTCTCCGCACACGGAGGCGGGCGCTGCACTCCGCCCTTCCACACCCGCAGACCCACGGGACACGGCGACCGCACCCTTCCCGCCCGGCGGGCCGGGCGCGGATACCACGCCACTACCGCCAAGTCGTCCCATGAAACACTTTTGCCGAATTTTTCATGATCGAACTCAAGTTCGCACCGCCGTAGCCGGTCGACACTCCGCCGGAGCGAGGCCGACCCGCCCGGACAACGGCGAGGGGCGCCCCGCGCCGTGCGCGGAGCGCCCCCGAACCGGGAACGGCCTGGGATCAGCCGACCGGCTCCTTGGTGCGCTCGGTCCCGGCGACCGCGGCCTTACGCTCCCTGCGCAGCTCGCGGCGCGCCTGCCTGCGGGCCGCGCCGCGCTGCCTGCCCCACTCCACCAACTGGTAGAGGACGGGGACCAGGATCAGCGTGAGCACGGTGGAGGACAGCAGACCGCCGATCACCACGATCGCCAGCGGCGCGGAGATGAACGCCCCGCCGCCGGTGATGCCCAGGGCCATCGGGGTCAGCGCCGCGACGGTCGCGAGCGCCGTCATCAGGATGGGCCGCAGACGGTGCCGGGCACCCTCCACGATCGCCTCCCTGAGCGGCATCCCGTTGTTCTGGTTCTGGTTGATCAGGTCCATCAGGACGATGGCGTTGGTGATCACCACACCGATGAGCATCAGCATGCCGACCATGCCCGCCACACCCAGCGGGGTGCCGGTGACCAGCAGCAGCCCCAGCGAACCGGTGATCGCGAACGGCACCGAGATCAGGAGCATCAGCGGCTGGAGCAGACTCTTGAAGGTCGCCACCATGATCAGGTAGCAGATGACGATCGCGGCGACCATCGCCAGCATCAGCTGCGCGAAGCCCTCGCTCTGGTCCTGGCTGACGCCGCCCAGGGTCGCGGTGGCGCCCTCGGGCAGGTCCATGGTGTCCAGGGCCTGCGTGATCTCGGCGCTGACCGCGCCCAGGTCGGAACCGGTGGCGCTCGCCGACACGGTGGCGCTGGTGATGCCGTCGATCCGTGTGAGCTCCGGCGGCTGCTGCACCTCCGCCACCTCGGCGACGTCGGACAGCGGGACCGCCTGGCCGCTCGGGCCCGTGACGGGCAGGTCCTCCAGCTCGGCCACGGTCTGGGGCGCCTCGTCGACGCGGACCACCATGTCGCGGCGCGTGTCGTCGAGGGTGACGCTTCCGACGTTCTGTCCGTTGAAGGCGGCGGTGACCTGCTGGCCGATCATGGCCTCGGTCATGCCCCGCTCGGCGGCCTCCTCGCCGTCGACGCGGACCTCCAGGGCGGGCTGGGACTCGGAGATGCTGTTGGCGACGTCGTCGGCGCCGTCGATGCCGCGCAGCTCCTCCTCGACCATCCCGGCCGCCTCGACCAGGGTGTCCTGGTCGTCGGCGCTGACCCGCACCTCGATGCCCGAACCGCCCATGGCGGCCATGGCGCTCAGGCGCGGCTCGTACTCTGTGTCCAGGTCCTCCAGGGCCGTGCGCAGCACCTCGCGGTTGCGGGCCTGGTCGGTGTCGGGGTCCGCGGTGATGCTGTAGTCCACCTGGGCAGCACCGCCGCCGCCAAACATGGCGGCCATACCGCCGCCGCCGACGTTGGTCTGGTAGGACTCCACCCAGGCGTAGCCGGCGAGGAGGTCCTCGACCTTGGCCGCCTCCTCGTCGGCGACCTCCAGGGACGTGCCCGGGGGCAGCTCCTGGACGACCTGGTAGGTGTTCTCCTCGGACTGGCCCATCCAGTCGGTCTCGATGCCGCCGGCCATGAAGACCGTGCCGACGAAGATCGCGACGCTGGCGAGGAGCGTGGTGATCGTGGCGGTCCTGCGCTTGGTGGTGATCCAGCGGATGATCGGCAGGTAGGCGCGCTGGAGCGGGCTGCGCATCTCCCGCTCGTACTCCTCGCGCTCGATCTCCTCCTGGGTGGCGTCCCCGATCTCCTTGGGGCGCATGAACCAGTAGCACAGCACCGGGATGAGGGTGATGGAGACGATCAGGGAGGCGGCCAGGGCCAGGCTGGCGGTGACCGCGAACGGCAGGAACAGCTCGCCGACCTGGCCGCCGACGAAGGCCAGCGGCAGGAACACGGCGATGGTCGCGAGCGTGGAGGAGACCACGGCGGCGGCGACCTCGCGCACGCCCTGCTTGACCGCGGCCATCCGCTCCTTGCCGTAGTCCAGGTGCCTGCGGATGTTCTCCAGGACCACGATGGAGTCGTCCACCACACGTCCGATGGAGATGGTGATGGCGGCGAGGGTGAGCATGTTCAGCGAGAAGTCGAACGCCTGCATGCCCAGGAACCCGATCAGCACCGAGACCGGGATCGACACCGCGATCACCAGGGTGGAGCGGATCGAGAACAGGAAGACCAGGATGACGATCACGGCGGCGAGCAGGCCCATGCCGCCCTCTTCGAGCATCGCGATGATGGACTCGTTGATGTAGGGGGCCTGGTCGAAGACCACGCTGATGTCGATGTCCTCGCCCAGGACGTCGGCCTGCTCGTCCAGGACCGCCTGGACTCCCTCGGAGACCTCGACGGTGTTGCCGTCGGGGGTCTTCATGACCATGACGCCGATACTCGGGTCGCCGTTGACGCGCGCCAGACTGGCGGCCTCGTCCTGGACGAGTTCGACGTCGGCGACCTCGGAGAGCCGGACCGGGTCGGCAGGAGCGGCCGGGGGCGCGCCGGGCGCCGCGGCGGACATGTCCGCGCCCGCGGCGGCGGGCTGGAGCCAGACCTCCTCGACCTGCTCGATCGAGGTGAACTGGTCACCGGTGGTCACGCTCAGGCTGCGGCCGTCGGACTCGACGTCCCCGCCCGGCTGGAGCAGGCCGTTGGACTGCAGGGCGTCCACGAGGCTCTGCGGGGACAGGCCGTTGGCGGCGAGTTCGTCCTCGTCCGGCGTGACGACCACGTCGGACTCCACCGCGCCGGTGATCGTCGCCGAGCGCACGCCCTCGACGGACTCCAGCTCGGGGATGAGGTGGGTCTCCAGCGGGTCGACCATGGCCTGGTCGTCGCCGTCCCCGGCGCCCGCCGCGAGCATCACGACCGGCATCATGTCCGTGCTGAAGGACATGACGCTGGTGTCGACGCCCTCGGGGAGCATGCCCGCGACCTGGTCGACGGCGATCTGGGTCTGGCGGACGAGGTCGTCCTGGTCCTGGCCGTAGTCGAACTCGACCGTGACCTGGGAGGAGCCGGTGCTGGAGGTCGAGGTGACCGTGGTGACGCCCGGGACGCTCTGGACGGCCTGTTCCAGCGGCTCGGTGACCTGGCTCTCCACCACCTGGGGGGCGGCCCCCTGGTAGGTGCCGGAGACCATCACCATCGGCAGGGACATGTCGGGGAAGAGCTCGCGTTTGGCCGACGCCGCTGCGAGGACTCCGAAGAAGAGGACTGCCAGGGTGATGAGCAGGACCAGTGCCCGGTTGCCGAGCGACATGACCGCGGCGCGGTTCATACCTGGGTCCCTTCCACGCTGGTGGCAGCGGTCCCCGTCCGGGGGAGACCCGCGGCGCGGGCCCTTGCGGCCGATCTGGACATGAGAGGTTCTCGCTCCTAGTTCACTGCGGACACGGGGCGGGCCGTGATGTGTGGGTCGTCGAGCGCGTGTACGCGCCGGGGCAGCACACGGTCGTCCGCCGGTGCTGGGACCGGGATCGAAGGTGTGGTGACAGGGGTGCCGGTGTCTGGCTGCCGGGTGCGGGACGGCCGTGTCGGCCGCCTCTCCCGGGCCTCGTGCACCTGCCGGGCGCACTACTCACCATACGTCGCGTTATATCGGGACTTGGGGCTTCCCCCGCACGATTCAGGGAAGTCTCAGGGAAGCGTCAGCCTTCTGTCAGGGTCCGTTTCTGACCAAAGTAGGTGTCCTCATCCGTAAGTCGGAGTCGGATGGGATGAAATGCGGCTTCCTGTGGCCGCACAGGGGGCGCGCCCTGTAACGGACATCACGGTGGCAACTTCCGGCCAACCGGAAAACGGACCCGGACACGCGGAACGCGAAGGCACCGGGGGTGACGAGGCGGGCGCGGCGGGGAGCCGGGCGCCCGGCCCGCGACGGCGGGAAGCCCGCGCGCCGGGCACGCGCACCGGGCCGGTCACCGCCGGCGCCCCCGCGGCGGCGGCGCTCAGGCGGACCGGGGCTCCCCGGGGGCCTCGTGCGGCTGGGCGGTCCCCCACACCACGCGCAGGAGGTCCTCCAGGGCGTGGGCCAGGGAGTCGTCCACGAGCGCGTAGCTGACCTGGCGCCCGCGCGCGGAGGTGCTCACCAGGCCGCAGTCGCGCAGACAGGCGAGGTGGTTGGAGACGTTCTGGCGGGTGAGCCCCAGTTGGTCGGCGAGTCCGGCGGGGTAGTGGGGACCGTCGAGGAGCGCCAGCAGGAGGCGGCAGCGGGTGGGGTCGGACAGGGCGCGTCCGAGCCGCTGGATGGCGGACAGGCGCTGCTCGGAGGTCAACATGAAAACCATTGTACATGGCTTGCTGTATAGACAGCGCAGGCTGTATAAACAGTGGAGGCTGAACCATGGGCGCCGCGGACGGCGGCCCCGGGAGAGGACGTCGCGACGGGAGGGCTGATGGGCCTGGGACACGACCACGGGCACGGGCACGGCGTCACCGCCGGGGCCGCCAACAGCAGGCGGCTGGCGGTGGTCCTGGGGATGATGCTCGCCGTCGCCGTGGTCCAGGTGGTCGGCGCCGCGCTCAGCGACAGCCTGGCCCTGCTCGCCGACGCCGGGCACACCGTCACCGACTCCTTCGGGGTGGCGCTGGCCCTGGTGGCCGTGTGGATCGCGGCCCGGCCCGCCACCAGCAGGCGCACCTTCGGCTACCAGCGCGCGGAGATCCTCGCCGCCGCCGTCAACGCGCTGGTGCTGTTCGTCCTGTGCGGGTTCATCGTGGTGGAGGCGGTCGAACGGCTCCGGGAGCCCGCCGACGTGTCCGGGCCGGGCATGATCGCCGTGGCCGCCTTCGGCCTGGTCATGAACATCGGCGCGCTGCTCGTCCTGCGCTCGGGCGCCCGCGAGAGCCTCAACGTCAAGGGCGCCTACCTGGAGGTCCTGAGCGACGCCCTGGCCTCGGTCGGGGTGATCGCGGGCGGCGTCGTCGTCTGGCTGACCGGATGGGACCGGGTGGACACCCTCGTCTCACTGGGCATCGCGGCGATCATCGTGCCCCGCGCGTGGGCGCTGCTGCGCGAGGCCGTGCACATCCTCCTGGAGGCCACACCGCAGGGCATGGACCTGAGCGAGGTCCGCGACCACCTGCTCGGGCACCCCGCCGTCCTGGACGTCCACGACCTGCACGCCTGGACCATCACCTCCGGGGTGCCCGTGATGTCGGCGCACGTGGTGGTCGCCGAGGAGCACCTGCGCGACAGCGGCCGCATGCTGGACGAACTCCACGCGTGCCTGACCGGTCACTTCGACGTCGAGCACTCCACCTTGCAGCTGGAGCCGCCCGGCCACGCCGACCACGAGGGTGCACGCCACGCCTGACCTGGGGCGCGGCGCACCCGGGCACCGCGGCCGGGCCGCGCCGGGGCGCCGCCGCGGGCCCGTTCGCAGGACCGCGTCCCCGCTGGTGGAGACCGCCGCGGGCGCCACCGGCACACCCCCCGCGCGGTTACGATGCTGGACGGGCCGTCAGCGTGCCATGATCGCAACCCTCCGGCACACCTCCCCGCGCCCAGGAACGTCTAAGGAGACACCGTGGCACCCTTCCCGACCCGCGGTCGGCGATGAGCGAGAACCGGCTGAGAGTGGGGCTGCGCAGGCTGCGCGGCTCGCTCCTGCCGCTCAGGGCGGCGAGGCTGTCGTACAAACTGCGCCGGGAACTGAGCGCCACCCGTGAGGCCAGCACGTGGCGCCAGCCCGCGCGTGTGTTCCTCATGGCCTACGTGATCGTGGACCTGCTGGGCACGGCGCTGCTGATGACCCCGCTGACCACGCCCGACCACCGGGGGCTGGGGTTCGTCGAGGCCTTCTTCACCGCGACCTCGGCGCTCTCGGTGTGCGGGCTGAGCGTGGTCAGCATCGGCAACGACCTCAACACCTTCGGCCAGGGGGTGGTCCTGGCGCTCATGCAGGTGGGCGGCATGGGCATCATGACCCTGGCCTCCCTGCTGGGCACGGCGATGATCCGCCGATTCGGGCTGCGCATGCAGCTCACCGTGCAGACCGAGACCCGGAGCCTGTGGGTGGGCGACGTGCGCGGTCTGGTCAGCCGGGTGGCCCTGATCTTCCTCATCTGCCAGGGCCTGACGTTCCTGCTGATCACCCCCAGGATGTGGCTGGGTTACGACATGCCGCTCGGGGAGGCCGCCTACTCGGGCTTCTTCCACTCGATCTCGGCCTTCAACAACGCCGGGCTCTCCCTGTACGGGGACAGCATGATGCGGTTCTCCGGCGACGCGTTCGTCCTGGTGCCGATCGCCCTCGCGGTGATCCTCGGCGGCATCGGCTTCCCCGTCCTGCTGGAGCTGCGGCGCGAGCTGCGCACCCCGCGCCTGTGGAGCCTGCACACCAAACTCACCGTCACCACCACCGCGATCCTCTTCGCGGCCGGGGCGCTGCTGGTCACGGTGATGGAGTGGCACAACCCCCAGACCCTCGGGCAGATGCACTGGTGGGCCAAGCTCGTCGACGGCTTCTTCCACGGGGTGATGCCCCGCAGCGGCGGCCTCAACTCCGTCGACACCGGGGAGATGGAGGACGCCACACTGCTGGTGACGATCATGCTGATGTTCGTCGGCAACGGCAGCGCCGGAACGTCCGGGGGCATCAAGGTGGCCACCCTGGCGGTGATCTTCCTCGTGGTGGCGGCCGAGGTCCGCGGCAACGACAAGGTGCACGTCTACGGGCGCCAGCTGTCGCCCGAGGTGATCCGGCAGTCGTTGAGCCTGGTGTTCCTGTCCGCGACGGTGGTGGCCTTCACCACCGTGCTGCTGGTGCGCACCACCCCCTTCGAGCTTCTCCCGGTGATGTTCGAGGTGGTGTCGGCCGTGGGAGTGGTGGGCCTGTCCACCGGCATCACCGCGGACCTGGCGCCGTGGGCCCAGTTCCTGCTGGCCCTGCTGATGGTGGCGGGCCGGATCGGCCCCATCACCTTCGTGACGGCGCTGGCCTTCCGGGACCACCGCCGACGCTACGATCTCGCCGAGGCCCGGCCGATCATCGGCTGAGGGCACGCCGAGGGAAGGAAGGGACACCGTGCAGCAGCACAGGAGACTCACCGACAAGCGGGTCCTGGTCATCGGACTGGGCCGGTTCGGCAGTTCGCTCGGCCTGGAGCTGGTCAGCCGGGGGTGGGAGGTCCTGGGCGTGGACTCCAGCCCGCGGCTGGTGCAGTCCTTCGCCGACGCGCTCACGCACACGGTGATCGCCGACGCCACCGACGAGGAGGCGCTGCGCCAGGTGGGCGCGGGCCAGTTCCACAGCGCGGTGGTGGCCATCGGCACCCACCTGGAGGAGAGCATCCTGGCCACCTCCCTGCTGGTGGACATGGGCGTGTCCAACATCTGGGCGAAGGCGACGAGCCGCCGCCACGGCCGCATCCTGGAACAGGTCGGCGCCACCCACGTGGTGCTGCCCGAGCACGACATGGGCGAGCGGGTGGCGCACCTGCTGTCGGGCAGGATGCTCGACTACGTGGAGCTGGAGGAGGGCTTCTCGCTGGGCAAGACCAAGGCGCCCAAGGAGCTCATCGGCAAGACGCTGCGCGAGACGCGGGTCCGCCAGCACTACGGGATCACGGTGGTGTCGGTGAAGCGGATGGGCGAGGAGTTCACCTACGCCACCCAGGAGACGGTGTTGAACAAGGGCGACGTGATCGTGGTCGCAGGACGCACCGACGACGTGGAGCGCTTCTCCGAGTCCACCTGAGCCGGGCCGCACGGCGGCGGGAGGGTCCGCAACCGCTGCGGGGCGGTGGAAACCGGTCGGACGGGGAGGGCGGCGGGGAGCCGCGCGGCGCCTCCGGTCCCGCGTCCGGCCGCCCGCTCCGCGCGCCCGCGGGCGGCGGTTCCGGGACGCGTGAGCGTTCCGATCCAAAGAGACAAATTGACAACCGTTTTCATTCTTCCGACAATTGACCCATGCGAACTGGGACAACCGTGCGGGCCGCCGCCCTCGGCGCCGCCACACTTCTGACGATCACCGCCTGCGGAAGCGGCGGCGAGGGGGCGGACGACTCGGGTGTCTCACCCGCCGACGCGGACCTGACCGTGGTCACCGGCGTCTACCCCCTGGAGTGGCTGGCCGAGCAGATCGGCGGCGACCGGGTGGCGGTCGTCCAGCTCACCGAGCCCGGCACCGAGCCCCACGACCTGGAGCTGACGGGCCGACAGGTCGCCGAGGTCAGCGAGTCCGACATCGCCTTCTACGTGGAGGGCCTCCAGCCCGCCGTGGACGAGGCGATCGCGCAGGAGGCCTCCGAGAGCGCGTTCAACGTCGCCGACGTCGTGGAGCTGCACCCGGCGGGAGAGGGCGGCCACGACCACGCGGAAGGTGACGAGCACGCCGAGGAGGAGCACGGCCACGGCGAGGAGGGCCACGACCACGCCGAGGACGAGGCGCACGCGGAGGAGGAGGCCGCCGCCGAGGAGGAGCACGACCACGGCGAGTACGACCCCCACTTCTGGCTGGACGTGGACCTGATGGCCCAGACCGCCCAGGCGCTCGGCGACCGGATGGCCGAGGTCAACCCCGAGGGCGCCGACGGCTACGCGCAGGGCGTGGAGGCGGTGACCGCCGAACTGGAGGCGATCGGCCAGGAGTACGAGGAGGGGCTGTCCTCCTGCGAGCACGACGAGGTGGTCGTGGGGCACACCGCCTTCACCTACCTGACCGAGGCCTACGGCCTGGAGCAGATCGGGGTCAGCGGGGTGGACCCCGAGACCGAGCCCTCCCCCTCGCAGATCGCGGCCATCACCGACGTCGTCAACGAGCGCGGCATCGAGACGATCTTCACCGAGCCGCTGATGCCCGCGGCGACCGCCGAGACCATCGCCGCCGAGACCGGCGCACAGGTGGAGGTGCTCGACCCGCTGGAGGGTGTCACCGAGGACTCCCCCGGCGACGACTACCCGTCGATCATGCGGGGCAACCTGGAGGCGCTGAGCACCGCGCTGTCCTGCTCCTGACCCTCACCGCGTCCCACCGCACCGGCCCCGTCGGCCCCGGGCTCCCGCCCCGGCCGACGGGGCCGACGCGTGCCCGCGCCCTCCCGCACCGCTCTCCCGGCGGGCGGGGTCTCCGCTTTCGCGCCCCCGCGCCCCCGCGCACCCGCGGTCCGGCGTGTCCGCGTGTTCTCGCACCCTGTTCCCCGGTCGGAGAAAGCCGCGTGTTCTCACGCACCTTTACCTCCCGGCCGAAACAGCCCCCGGGATACATGGGAACGACACGTGGGAAGGCCATGGGTTACATGGCGCTTACATACCACCAAACCCTCGGACAAGTGGCGGGGGTCACGCTATGCTTGTGAACATGTCGGTGCCAATGCACGTGCATTTGGCGGTGCATAAGCACGGACGTTCCCCTCGACGGAAAAAGGAGCAGCATGACCGCACACAACGGCATCCCCGCGACCCAGCTCACCGAGGCGGCCTGGCAGAAGGCCCGGCGCAGCAACTCCCAGGGCGCCTGCGTCGAGATGGCCCGCCTCGGCGACGGTTCCATCGCCGTACGCAATTCGCGGTTCCCGTCCGGACCGGCGCTGGTCTACACCCAGGAGGAGATCGACTGCCTCATTCTGGGCGCCAAGGACGGGGACTTCGACAACCTGCTCAGCTAGGACCTTTCGTCCCATCGGGCGCGTTCCGCCCCGAGACATACAGGAGGGGTTACCGCTCGGCGGTGACCCCTTCCCCGGTCGCCGCGCCCCGACCGGTCCGCGGCCGCCGGCCGCCCACCCGCGCGCACCTGCCCCGAAACCCGGAAAGGCCCGCCTCGGCGAGCCTCTCGTATCCCTGGGAGCGTGTTCGGGATCCCCTCCTCCCGTCCCACGCCGTTGCTCAGCCGACTTCCTTGTCCAGGTCCTCCAGCATCTGCTCCAGCAGTTCCAGCGTCTCGTCCGGCGTGGCCGCGGCGACGCTGAGCCGGGTCATGGCCTTGGTGTAGGCCTCCACCACCGGCCTGCGGTCGATGATCTCGCCGTCGGTGAGCTGCTCCAGGTAGACCATGTCCGCGAGCTCGAACTCCGAGTAGCGCAGGAGTGTGAACGATCCCGCCTCGGCCGCGTGCGCGCCCACCGCGAAGGGGACGATCTGGAGGGTGATGTTGTCGTACTCCTTGCTGAGCTGGATGAGCCACTCCAGCTGACCGCGCATGATCTCGCGCCCGGCCTCCGGCCCGCCGATGGGCCTGCGGACCGCCGCCTCGTCGAGGATCACCCACATGCGCATGCTCGTGTCGGTGCGCAGGCGCCGCTGTCTCTTGAGTCTGGCGTCGACGCGCTGCTCGGTGACCTCGTCGGTCTCCACTCCGCCGGAGATGACCGCCCGCGCGTACTCCTCGGTCTGGAGCAGCCCCGGGACGAACTGGGACTCGTAGATGCGGATGTGGTCGGCGGCCTCCTCGAAGCCGACGTAGCGGATGAACCACTTGTGCAGTGACTCCCCGTACTCCTTCCACCAACCGGGCTTGTTGGATTCGCGCGCGACTTCGAGGATTTCCTTGATCCTCTTGCGGTCGGAGACCCCGTACATCTTGAGGAGGTCCTCGATATCGCGCAGCTTGAAACCGACCCGGCCGAGTTCCATACGGCTGATCTTCGACGCCGATGCCCGAATCTTGTTCCCGGCGTCCTCTCGGCTGATACCACGCGCTTCGCGAAGCTGGCGCAGCTCGTGCCCGATCAGCATGCGGCGCACAGTGGGGCCGCTCCCCTGGCGCAATCGAGCGATATCCACGTTCGCCGCCTCTCCCTCATTCCTCGCACAAGGGTATCCGTGTGAAGGGACACCTTTGCCGTGCGGACAAGACACTACAGGTACACGATAGAACGATAGAGCAGTGGTGCCTTCGCCTCGCTGGCGGATCCCCCAGCACCTCCGGGGAGGGCCCGCCGCCGGGAGTGATCCGGCGCGGCGCCCGGCGGGAACCCCGGCACTCACACGAATTGCGCCCAAACGAACTTTCCACCGGGCGGCGTGGGAATCACGCCCCACTCTCGCGCGAAAGCGCTCACCAGGGCAAGCCCCCGGCCGCCCTCCAGGTCGAGATCGGTTTCCCTTCTCTCCGGCAGCCGGTCCCCACCGTCGCGAACCGCACAGATGAATTCACTGCCGCTGCGCATGAGCGAGAGCTGAATACCGCCCTCGCTCTGCCCTGTCAAGGGCAGAGGGCCACCATGCCGGAGCGCATTGGTGACCAATTCCGAAACGACCACCGCGACATCGCTGGACAAGTAGTGCATCTCCCATTCGTGGAGAAGCGCCTCGGAAATCTCGCGCGCGGCCCCCACCGAGTGGGGGCGCGGCTCGAAGCTCCACGTGACGGCGTCGTGCCGGTCTCCGCAGACGGGGGTGTTCCAGCGGCGGGAACCGTGCGTCAGGACCCTGAGCCACCAGCCACCGGCCGGGTCGGCCACCGCCTCAGCGCACTCCATGCCTTCCACTCCTCCCTGACGCACCGCTGTGTGGGCGTCGGTGACACGGCCGGGGACGGACCGTGTCCGCGTGCAGGTCGGGCGCGTGCCGCTGCACGACTCGAATGCACGTGCATCTTCGTCTTGCAGGCAATCGTAGGCCAAGCCCCGACGATGTGCAGGCAAACGGGGAGACGACTTCGTCCGACCCGTGAGGCGGGTCGCCGCGGACCTCCCCACCCGCGGGCGGCCCCGTCCCGAGCGCACCCCGTCCACCTACCGACCGGTTGGCATGTGGATAGGATCTCCTCGCGCCCACCACGCGAACTCTTGGAGGTAATCCCATGTCACCAACGCCCCGTGTGGCCATCGTGACCGGTGCGGCCCGTGGGATCGGTGCCGCCGTCGCTGAGCGCCTGGCGCGCGAGGGCCGGTCCGTCGCCGTGCTGGACCTGAGGGAGTCCGACGCCCGGGAGGTCGTCGACCGCGTCACGGCCGCGGGCGGCACCGCCCTGGCCGTGGGCTGCGACGTGTCCGACCCCGACCAGGTGACCGCCGCCGTCGACACCGTGGCCGAGCGCCTGGGCCCGCCCGCGATCCTGGTGAACAACGCGGGCGTCCTGCGCGACAACCTGCTGTTCAAGATGTCCGTGGAGGACTGGGACACCGTGATGAACGTGCACCTGCGGGGCTCGTTCCTGATGAGCAGGGCCGCCCAGGCCCACATGACCGCGGGCGGTTGGGGCCGGATCGTCAACCTGTCCAGCTCCTCCGCGCTGGGGAACCGGGGCCAGGCCAACTACTCGGCGGCCAAGGCCGGACTCCAGGGGTTCACCAAGACCCTGGCGATCGAGCTGGGCAAGTTCGGCGTGACCTGCAACGCGGTCGCGCCCGGCTTCATCGAGACCGCCATGACCAGGGCGACCGCAGAGCGCATCGGCGTCAAGTACGAGGACATGAAGGCCTTCAAGGAGGCCGAGATCCCGGTGCGCCGGGTGGGCGTGCCCGAGGACATCGCCAACGCCGTCGCCTTCCTCACCGGTGAGGAGGCCGGGTTCGTGTCGGGCCAGGTCCTCTACGTCGCCGGCGGTCCGCTGGACTAGGCAGTACGCTCCGGGCCTGCGCTCCGCCCCGTCCCGTGTTCGGACGCCCGGACCGACCCCCGTGGGTGAGGCGGGTTCGCAAAGGGCCCGGCCTGTGCCCCGTCCGGAGCCCTCCGGGCGGGGCACACACGTGGGCCGGAGCCCGGGGCGGTCACTCGTCCGGGGGCCCAGCGGCGCGGGCCTCCTCCATCGCCGCCGTGACCGTGGCCGCCACCTCCTCCACAAGGGTGACGCCTGCGGTGTAGTCGGGACTGCCGTCGGTCAGGACCGCGATCAGGTACTCGCGCCCGGGTCCGGCCACGTAGCCGACGCTGTTGACGTTCCACAGGCCGCCGTTGGCCTCGCGCGGGGTCCACCCGTTCTTGAGCCCGACGGTGTCGGCGGGGCCCGCGCTGGCCGAGATCCCCCAGGACTGCTCGGCGGCGACGGACTCCATCAGCCCGCGCGCGTAGGCCCGGTCCTCCTCCGCCAGCGGGCTCCCGTCGCAGTACAGGGCGCGCAGCAGCCGCACCTGGTCGGCGGCGGTGGTCATGGTGGCGCCCCACCTGCCTCGGGGATGGGGGTCGGTGTCGGTGAAGCCCAGCGTCCGGGCGCCCTCGACGAAGCCGTCGGTGAACCCGATCCGCGAGTACAGGCCGTCGGTGACCTCGTTGTCGCTGTGGCGGATCATGGCCGAGACCTGTGCGCGCTCGGCCCCGGTGAGGTCGCGGCCCTCCTCCTCGGCGCGCAGCAGCAGCATGGTGAGGATGGTCAGCTTGGCCACGCTCGCGGTGGGGAACTGCCGGTGGGCGCCGTGGCTGAAGGTGGCGCCGGTGCGCAGGTCCTGCACGGCGACCGCGAAGTCGGCCGGGTGCTCCTCCCCGATCGCCCCGATGCGCTCGGTGAGTTCCTCGCGCTGGACCGGTGTGAGGCCCCGCCCTCCGGTGGCGGGCGCGTCAACGGGAGCGAAGGGCACCGGGGGGAACGCGTCCCTGGAGACCGGCGACCGGGACAGAGCGGGGTCCGGGCCGGGCGGGACGGCCCCGGAGGCCGGGGTGGCGCCGGGCAGGGTGAAGGCCATGAGCACCGCGAGGACGGCCGCCACGACGGCGACGGACCGGGCTCGGGTGTCGGCGGGGGGATGCCGGGGCACGCTATCACCGGTTCGCTGACACGCGGATGGGCTGAAGTACCGCCATTATTCAATGAAATGTCGCGAATACGAACATCTCGATACCGAATCGGTACCCGGGCCCTTCTTTTCGTCCGCTTCCGCGGGCGAATCCTCAGCGGTGGGTGTCCTCGTCGATACCCCGGGCCACCAGGGCCTCCCCCGTCGCGTCGGCCATCCGCAGCAGTTGGACGATGACCGGGACCACGAGCAGGTGGGGGCGGCCGGACAGGCCCCGCGCGCGGTAGGCCTCGCGTGCGGCCTGCCAGGCGGAGGCGGCCATCGGGATGGAGCGGACGGTGAGCGCCAGGACGAGGGCGACGCGGTCGGGGTTGGCGCCGACGTGCCTGAGCGGGCGGGCCATGCGTTCGAAGAGGTCGAGCATCGCGCGCACGCGGGTGGTGAGCGTGACGAGGTTGGCGAACAGGACGAGCGCGGCCAGCTGCGCGCACAGGCGCAGGGCCGTCTGCCAGTCCGCGAACAGGACCTGGAACAGGCCGATGGCCAGCAGGAACGGCGACAGCGCGCGCAGCGCCGACCAGGCCCGCCCCAGCGGGAGACCGGCCAGCGGGTACACGGCGAGCGCGGCGGCCAGGGCGCCGACGGCGACCCGGGGACCGCCCCAGACGACGAGGCCGACGCCGACCAGCAGCAGCGCGAGGAGCTTGGCCCCGGCCGGGACCCGGTACAGGAACCCGGCGCCGGGGACGTAGAGGCCGACCGCGCTCACCGCTCGTCCATGAGCTTGGTGTAGTGGGGCACGGCGTCGCCGGGAACACCGTCGAAGACCACCCGGCCCGCGTCCATGACCAGGACCCGGTCGAAGCCGTCGAGGAGGTCGAGGTCGTGGGTGAACAGGACGACCTGCTGGTCCAGGCCGTCCAGGGTCCGGTGCACCATGCGGGTGTTGCGCAGGTCGAGCAGGGTGGTGGGCTCGTCGCAGACCAGCACCTCGGGCTCGGTGACCAGTACCGAGGCCAGGGCCAGGAGCTGCTTCTGCCCACCCGAGAGCAGGTGGCCGGGGTGGTCGCGGTGGCCGTCGAGCCCGTAGCGGACCAGGGCCGCCTCCACCCGGCGGGCGGTCTCCTCGCGGCCCAGACGCAGGGAGCGCAGGCCGATCTCCACGTCCTCGGCGACGGTGGGCATGATGATCTGGTTGGCGGCGTCGGAGAAGACGAAGCCGACCCTGCGCCGGATCTGCTTGGCGTGGCGCCGGGTGTCCCACTCCCCCAGCGTCACACGGCCCTCGTCGGGGACGACGAGGCCGTTGAGGGTGCGGGCGAGCGTGGACTTGCCCGATCCGTTCGCCCCGATCACGCCGATGCGGTGCTCGGCGAGGTCGAGGGTGACGTCGCGCAGCACGGCGCGGTCGTCGTAGGAGTGGGAGACGCCCTCCAGGCGCAGCATCAGGATTCCCCGCGGCCGGTACCGGCCTCCACGACGGGGCGGCCCGCGGGCGGGATGGGGTAGGCGCGGTAGACGGCGCTGGCGATGAGCGCGGTGACCACGGCCTTGACCAGGTCGCCCGGCAGGAAGGCCACCATGGAGTAGGCGGCGGCCAGGACCCCGTCGCCCATGACGACGGCCATCCAGGGGACGCCGATGGCGTAGATGACGAGGATGCCGCCGACGACGTTGATCCCCAGGCCCGCCCAGAACCGGTAGCGCCCCCGGGAGCCGCGGACCATGAGGTCGGTGAGCAGGCCGATGACCAGGGCGGCGAAGACCCAGCTGACGATGAACCCGGCCGAGGGCCGGGCCAGGACGCCGACGCCGCCCATGCCGCCCGCGAAGAGCGGGAGCCCGGCCAGGCCGAGCACGATGAAGGCCGCCACGGCGAGGGGGCCGCGCTTCCAGCCCAGGAGGCTGGGGGCGAGCATGATGCCCAGGGTCTGGAGGGTGATGGGCACCGGCGAGAACGGCAGCGGGATGGCGACCGTGACGCTGAGGGCGGCGATGAGCCCGGCGAACACGGCGATGAGCGCGAGGTCGCGGGCGGTCAGGCCCCTGTGGCGGATGTTGGTCCTGGTCGTGGGCATGGGCGGTTCCCTCGGGAGGTCGCGGAGGCGGATCTTTGCCCATTGTCCGTTATGGCGGTGACCAGGACGAAGGCCGGGGCGCACAGTTCTGCGGGCCCCGGGGTTGTAGGGGGTCGTCTGAGACGCGGGTCACAGGGCGGGGTTCACCCCGCCCCGCGGACCCGCGCGGCCTCCCCGGAGGGGTAGGGCCCGGGCGGCCGGTGTCCCCGGTCGCCCGGTGTCCCCTACCGGTAGCCCGGGGCCGGGTCGTCGGGGTCGTCCGTCTCGTCCGGACGGCCGGGCTCGTCCGGGTCCCCGGGCTCGTCGGGGTCGTCCGGCTCGTCGGGGTCGGTG
>NZ_QPFC01001218.1:0-1934 GCF_003427465.1 Nocardiopsis sp. TNDT3
GTCAAGTGCGCTGCCAAACTGCGCTACGTCCCGTTCGTCGAGCGGTCACCTTTTCCGGCCCCGCCGACGCAGAAGACTCTACCGCATCCGCCGGGGCGCTCGCACCGGGGAAACCCGCCCGGCCCCGGCCGCGGCGGCGGCACGGGTGGGCAAGATCGGTCAGGCGTCCGGGCGCCTCCGGTGAACATACTGGTTGCCATGACCGAGCCCACCCCAGGCCGGGACCGCCTGCGCGAACTGCTCGACGCGGTCCTGGACGAGGAGAACACCCGCCTCACCGACATGGCGGACCACGCCTTCGCCTCACCGTTTCACTTCACCCGCAGACTGACCCGCGACACCGGGGAGTCGCCGGTCGCGCTGCGCCGCCGGGTGCTCCTGGAACGCGCGGCCTGGCAGATCAGCCAGGGCAGCAGCGTGACCGACGCCGCGTTCGCGGCCGGATACGAATCGGTCGAGGGGTTCACGCGCGCCTTCGGACGCGCCTTCGGGCACCCGCCCAGCGCCACCACGGCGGGCAGCGGCACGTGGCTGTCCGCGCCCAACGGCATCCACTTCCACCCGCCGATCCACCTGTGGATCGAGGACAGACCCAAGGAGCGGACCGGCATGGACCTGATCGCCCTCCAGGTCCACCACGACGTGGACGACACCGCCCACCTGATCCGCCTCGCCGGACAGCTGTCCGAGGAGGCCTACCGGCGGGTGCACTCACCCGGGCGGACCGTCCTGGAATGGGACGGGCCGGAGGAGTCCGTGGCCGCCGTGCTCGACCACCTGGTCCGGGCCAAGGAGATGTGGCTCGCCTCGATCGACGGCGCCGACCTGCCCGAACGGGGCGCGGACGGCCTGGAGGCGCTGGCGGAGCGGCACACGCGGGCGGGGGCGCGCTGGATCGCCGCGATCGACGACATCGGGCGGCGGGGCGCCTGGGGCGACCGGCTGATCGACGCCCTGTGCGATCCGCCCGAGAGCTTCGTACTGGGCAGCGTCGTCGCGCACGTGCTCACCTTCTCCGCCCACCGCAGGCAGCTCGTGCGCCACATGCTGCGCGCGGAGGGCCTGGAGGTGGACCACGGCGACCCCATCGAATGGCTTCAAGACCGACACCACGACGGAGGTACACGATGAGCAAAACGGTTTACAACACCGCGACGAGCCTGGACGGCTTCATCGCCACCGAGGACCACTCCCTGGAGTGGCTGTTCGCCGCCGACGGGGACGATGCCCTGAACGAGACGGAGACCTTCATCCGCGAGGCGGGCGCGATCGTGTCCGGTGCGGGCACCTACGAGTGGATCCTGAAGCACGAGGGCGACAAGCCCTGGCCCTACCAGGTCCCCACCTGGGTGCTCACCCACCGCGACCTGCCCGGGATCGAGGGCGACGTCCGCTTCGCCAGCGCCGACACCGACCAGGAGCTGCGCGACCTGCACGCCGAGGTGGTCGAGGCGGCCGACGGACGTGACGTGTGGCTGATCGGCGGTGGCGGCGTCGCCGCGGACCTGGCCCGGCTCGGCCTCCTGGACGAGGTGGTCGTGTCGGTCGCGCCGGTCACCCTGGGCGCGGGTTCGCCCCTGCTGGCCGGGCGCGTGGACCTGAGGGTGCTGGACGTGCGCCGCGCCGGTGACTTCGCGTGCATGCGCTACGAGGTCGTCCGCCCCTGACCCGGGGGTTTCCGGGGCCCGCCGCCACCGGCCGGGCCCCGGGACCCACGCCTCACCCCCGAACCGCCCGCGCACCACCAGCCGGGTCCTGGAGACCCGGACCTCATCCGCGGCCCCGGCGTGAGTTCCCCGTGGAAGCGCCTCCGCCGCCCCGGGACGGGAGGCACGGCTCCGAGCGCCGCCGCCGACGAAGTCCCGGCGGCGCCCCTCAGCCGCCGTCCAGCTCGCGCAGGCGCGCGGCGGCACCGGCGATCTCGTCCTCGGTGA
>NZ_QPFC01001219.1:0-6325 GCF_003427465.1 Nocardiopsis sp. TNDT3
GCCGAAGCCCTTTTCGCCGTTGAACCACTTGACCGTACCGGTCGCCATAGGGATACCTCTCGTTCGGAGCATGAAGAAAACCGCGGATGACGATTTTCCCGTCACCGCGGTGATCGCCCGAAGAGATGGAGTCCATCGGGGTTCACGACTGCAACTCCTTAGAACCTATCACACAGGAATCCTCCTGTCCTGAAAAAGCGGTGTGCCGCAGGACACCGAAATGCGTAGTACAGGGGTTAGAGGAAATGTGTTGTGGCCGAAGTATTTTTTCTAGGCCGGGAAAACTCAGATCCTGTTTTCGGGAAACCCCCAGGCCGCCCCGCCCGACCCGGCGCCGGGTGGCCGCCCGTCGGGCACGGGAGTTGGGCACAGGCCACGGCCAGATCCGCCCGTTTTTCCGCGATCACCACCGCGCCCCTCTTCGCCCCCGGCGTTCGTCGCGGTGCCGGTCCGGTCGGAGCAACGTTGCCGACCCGCCGACCGGCCTTCACGCGCCGCGCACGGCTGCTTCAGCCGGTGGTGTTCGCCGCGCCGTATCTGGCCTCCATCATCAGTACGGCCTCGTCCACGACGCGTGCCATCGATGCGTCGTCAGGCGACCAGTCGATGAGCAGCATCCGGGGCCAGAAGACGTAGTTGGAGATCATCCCGAGGAACTGGGTCGCCGCCAGTTCCGTGTCGTCCAGCTTGGCCGTGCCCAGGGCGTTCTCGGCGTCGAGATAGCGGCGCACCGAGTCGAAGTAGGGCATCTTGCCGCGCTCGAAGTGGGCTTCGCCCAACTCGGGGAAGCGCGGCAGTTCGGCGATGACGATGCGGAAGAGGGCCGCCATGCCGGGCTGGGCGAGGAGGGTGACGTACCGGCGGCCGATCGCCGTCAGGCCCGCCCGCAGGTCGCCCGTCGGCGGGCGGAGGTCTCCGTCGTCCTCAACCGTCCAGGACTCCGTCACGATCGCGTCGAACAGAGCCGCCTTGGTCGGGAACTGCTTGAACAGAGTCGCCTTCGACACCCCGGCCGCCTCGGCGACCTTGGCCAGTGAGGTGCCGGCGTACCCGGCGTCGAGGAACAGTCGGGTGGCGGCCTTGATGATGGCCGCCCGCTTCTGCTCGGCGACGCGCCGGTGGTAGGGCGAGGGCTCCGTCGTCATGGGTGCCACTCTACGCGAGGCGAGCCACTTGACTCACCACCCGTCATGTACGTAGCTTTGGCGAGGCGAGTCACTCGACTCACCATTGTTTCGCAGGGAGGACCGCGTCATGGGACGCTTCGACAAGCAGACCGTTCTCGTCACCGGCGGCACTGGCGGGCAGGGGGCCAGCCACGTTCGGGCCTACCACGAGGAGGGGGCGAACGTTGTCATCGCCGCGCTCTCCGAAGGGCCTGGCAAGGAGCTCGCCGCCGAACTCGGCGAGCGGGCACTGTTCGTTCGTCTGGACGTCACCGACGAGGACGCCTGGGCGGCGGCGGTCACCGAGACCGAACGCCGGTTCGGTCCGATCGGGATCCTGGTCAACAACGCCGGCGTCCAGAACCCCGCGGTGCCGATCGAGGCCACCGAACGGCGGGTCTGGGACCGCGTACTCGACGTCAACCTCACCGGCACGTTTCTCGGCACCAAGACCGTGACCCCGTCACTGCGCCGCAACGGCGGCGGAGTGATCGTCAACATCGCCTCCACGATGGCCCACGCCGGCACCTCGCTCTACGCGCCGTACGTCGCCAGCAAGTGGGCGTTGCGCGGGCTCACCAGGACCGCCGCGCTGGAGCTGGGTCGAGACGGCATCCGGGTCAACTCCATCCACCCCGGCGTCATCTCCACCCCGTTGGTCAACGAACCGATCGCCGGTCAGCCGCCCATCGCCGACTTCTACTCGCCCGAGCCGTACGCCATCCCCCGAATGGGAACCCCGGCCGACATCACCGCACTCCTCCTCTACCTCACCTCGGCCGACGCCTCGTTCGTCACGGGCTCGGAGTTCGTCGCGGACGGCGGGCTCCTGCTCGGCCCCGCCCTGCAACCCGACACGGCGGCAGCCTGACCGGATCGCCAGCCGCCCTGAACGGCACCGCCTCCTCAGCGACGCCACGGCGAGGCGCAGACTACGCCTTCCACGTGACCAACCTGAGGTGCGTGTACCTGACCGTCATCGAGCCCAACGCCGGGGCGATCCGCGCCTACGAGAAGGCGGGGTTCAAGCGGCAGGGGATGCGGCGCAACTCCAACCAGTGGCTGGGCGAGACCGTCAACGAGGTGCTGATGGACGCCGTCCCCGAGGAGTTCGAGGGTCCCTCACTCGTCAAGGCCCAGTTCCGGATGTGAACCTCCAGTGCCCGCTGTGCTCGGCGAGCGTATGCGTCCGTGGGGCGCGGGCCGTGGCCAGCGGACTTCGGACCGGCCGAGGCGTTAGGGACCGGTCTGAGTGGGTTCGGGCGCGCTGTTGCTCCGGTGTGCTCCGTCGAGGTGGAGGCGCGGCCGAGGCTGGAGGGCACACACGGAGCGACCAGACGGCCCCAGACGCACGAAAACCCCAGGGCGAGGACCTCGAAAACAGCCTCTGGCCTGGGGTTTTGCGGGTAGGCCCCCAGGGGCTCGAACCCTGAACCCACGGATTAAAAGTCCGTTGCTCTGCCAATTGAGCTAGAGGCCCGCGATACGGCTCGGAGCATGGTCCCAGCCATCGCCGGAGCCAACTCTACCGCAGCCATACGGGCTCTGGACGGCCGGTACACCCGGCGGGGCAAGGGCTTACCCCCCGATCGGCGGACCCTGGCCGACGGGTCCCCGCGACGGAACCGCGCGCTGACGTGGAGCACACCCACGCGACAGGGGAGTCCGCCGGTTTCCCGGCACCACGCGCACCTTCCGCCCCAACACGAGCGCGGTGTCGTGCCCGAGCCCGGCCGCGACCACTTGGGCTACCGCGGCTACGGCATAGGCACGGCCCTCCGGCAGGGCCCCGTGCGCCCCGTCACGGAGCGGTGGCGATCGTGCGTCTCACCCAACCGCTCTCACCGCTCCGCACTGGCGGGATCAGGCCGGCGGGCAGCCCGAACCGTCGGCGCAGGGGACCTCGCCGGGCCCGGCGCCCTCCTCCGGGCGCCGCCGCTCCAGCAGGACGGTGTCGCGCCAGATCCCGTGGTGGCGGGCGACGCGCTCGCGCACGCCCACGGTGCGGTAGCCCGCCTGGTGGTGCAGGGCCAGGCTGGCGCGGTTCTCGGGGAAGATCGAGGTCTGGAGCGTCCACAGCCCCGCCGTGTCGGCCTCGGTGACCTGCCGGTACAGCAGCGCCTTGCCCACGCCCCGGCCGCGCGCGTCCTCGGCGACGTAGACCGAGGTCTCGGCCACCCCGGCGTAGACCTCGCGGGCGGAGACGGGTGAGGCGGCGGCCCAGCCGACGACGCGGCCGCCCGACTCGGCCACCCAGCGGTGCCCGGGCGTCCACCGGTCCTTCAGCGCGTCCGCTCCGGGGACCTCGGTCTCGAAGGTGGCGTGGCCGCTGGCGATGCCCTGGGCGTAGATCTCCCGGACCGCGTCCAGGTCGGCGTCGGCCATGGCGCGGGTGGTGACGTCGGCGGGCAGGTCGGTGGGGCAGCACGGGCGGGCGTTGAGCATGCCCATCACCGCGTCGGCGGCGTGCGGCAGGCCGGTGCAGCAGGCGGGGTTGACCGCGACCCGGGTGGAGGTGCCCGCCTTGGTGAGGGTCACGAACCCGACCTCGGCGAGCTTGCGCAGGTGGTGGGAGACGGTGGGCTGGCGGACCTCCACCATCTCGGCGAGCTGGCCCACGCTGACCGAGCCGGGGGTGGTGGCGATGGCGTGCAGGAGCCGGACGCGCATGGGTTCGGCCAGGCAGGCGAACCAGGCGGCGTAGGTCTCGGCGTCAGTGGCGGGGAGGAGGCCGCCTTCGCGCTCGGGCGTCGTCACAGTCATGGCACCCATTATCGACGAAGATCTATGGTTGCGTCCATCGACTTCCGTCGATAGAGTCCCGATCCATAGACGCCAGTCAATGAAAGAGGAGGGCGTCATGGACGCACAACGTCCGGTCGTGGTGATCGGCGCCGGTCCGGTGGGACTCGCGGCCGCGGCGGAGCTGGTCGCGCGCGACCTGCCGGTCCTGGTCCTGGAGAAGGGCGATCGAGCCGGTGCCGCCGTGTCCGAATGGGGTCACGTGCGCCTGTTCTCGATGTGGCGCGACCTGGTGGACCCGGCCGCGGAGAAGCTGCTCACCGCCACCGGTTGGCGGCGTCCGGACGACGCGGGCTACCCGACCGGCCGCGAGTGGGTCGATGCCTACCTCGCTCCCCTGGCCGGGGCCTTGGGCGAACGGGTCCGCTTCGGCGCCGAGGTGACCGGCGTGAGCCGCACGGGCCGGGACCGGGTCGTGGACGCCGGGCGCGGGGAGCAGCCCTTCACCGTGCGCCTTCGCACCGACCGGGGCGAGGAGCGGATCCTGGCCCGCGCGGTGGTCGACGCCTCCGGCACCTGGGGCACGCCCAACCCGGTGGGCGGTGACGGGCTGCCCGCGCTGGGCGAGTCGACGGCCGCCGAACACGTCTCGTACCGCATTCCCGACACCGCCAGCCCAGCCGGACGGGCCCGGTACGCGGGTCGGACCACGGCGGTCGTCGGCAAGGGGCACTCGGCGCTGACCGCCCTGGTCGGCCTGGCCACGTTGGCCGGGGAGGAACCCGGCACCGAGGCGGTGTGGGTGCTGCGCCGGGAGGAGATCGGCGATGCCTTCGGCGGTGGCGCGGCCGACCAGCTGGCCGCGCGCGGCGCGCTCGGCCAGCGCGCCCGCGAGGCCGTGGAGGCCGGGCACATCCGGGTGGTCACCGGATTCCGTACCGCCGAGGTCCGCACGGAGCGGGACGGACGCCTCGTGCTGGCCGACGAGGGGGGCCTGGAGCTGGAGCCCGTGGACGAGGTGGTCGCCCTCACCGGATTCCGCCCCGACCTGTCCTTCCTGTCCGAGATCCGCCTGGGCCTGGACAGCACCCTCCAGGCGCCGGTGGAACTCGCCCCGCTCATCGACCCCAACGTGCACTCCTGCGGCACCGTCTACCCCCACGGCGCCGCCGAGCTCTCCCATCCTGAGGAGGGGTTCTTCCTGGCCGGGATGAAGTCCTACGGGCGCGCCCCGACCTTCCTGGCCCTGACCGGCTACGAACAGGTCCGCAGCATCGCCGCCCATCTGGCCGGGGACCGCGAGGCGGCCGCCCGCGTGGAGCTGGTCCTGCCCGAGACGGGGGTGTGCAGCGGCGGAGGCCTGCCCGAGGAGCCGGACGCGGCGGCCGAGAGCGGCGGCTGCTGCGGTCCCGCGCCCGAGGCCGCGCGGGAGTCCGCGGCGCAGGAGGGCGGTTGCTGCGGCGGCCTGGCCGTCTCGGAGGTGCCGGTGCTCTCCCTCGGCGACCGCCGCACCGTGCCCGTCGAGAAAACGGCTCCGTCCGCCGGGAACGGCTGCTGCTCCGACCCGTCGTCACAGCAGGTCGGCCTGGGGGAACCGGACCGGGTCTCGTGACACCTGTGTCCGGTCGGGCCTCCGGCGCGCCCGCACCCGCCGTGGTCGGTGCGCGCCGGGGCCTGGCGGTCCTGTGCGTCACCGTCACCACCGGCTACGGGGTGCTGTTCTACGCCTTCCCCGTCCTGGCGCCGAGCATCACCGCCGACACCGGATGGTCCCTGACCGCGGTGACCGCGCTGTTCTCCGCCTCCCAGGTCATGGCGGGACTGGCGGGCATCCCGGTGGGACGCTGGGTGCAGGCCCGGGGCCCGCGCCCGGCGATGACGGCGGCTGCCCTGGCCGCGGCTCCCGCCGTGGCGGCCCTCGCCCTGGCCCCGAACCTGTGGGGCTTCGCCGCCGCCTGGCTGGTGGCCGGAGCGGCGATGGCCGGACTGTTCTACCCTCCGGCCTTCGCCGCCCTGACCCAGTGGTACGGAAGGGCGAAGGTCCGGGCCCTGACCGCGCTGACCCTGGCCGCCGGTCTGGCCAGCACCGTCTTCGCTCCCCTGACCGCGTTCCTGGAAGGAGTCTGGGGGTGGCGGACCGCCTACCTGGTACTCGCGGCCGTGCTCCTGGTCGTGGTGGTGCCCCTGCACGCCTTCGCCCTGCCACAGGGCTGGGTCGCCGACGGCGCCGGGCAGCAGAGGGGCCGAGGGCAGGGCGCGCGTGCCGTGGTGCGCGGTCGGGTGTTCTGGGCTCTGACGACGGCTCTGGCCCTGGGGTCCTTCACCGTCTACGCGGTCGTGGTCAACATCGTCCCCCTGCTGGATGAACAGGGTTTCGGCACGGCGGAAGCGGCCTGGGCCCTGGGGGCGGGCGGTGT
>NZ_QPFC01001220.1:0-3462 GCF_003427465.1 Nocardiopsis sp. TNDT3
CCGGTGCCCGGGGCCCGACCGCCCGGAGCGGAACCCCCCGGAGCCCCCGACCGGGCCCGCCACCCGAGGACGGCGTCCACGGCCAGGAACACCAGCAGCGAGGCGCCCAGCAGCGGCGCCGCCCAGCCGACCAGGGCCAGGACCGCCACCGCCGCGACCCTGGACAGCGGGGACAGGGCCGTGAGGGAGCCGCGCGGGTAGGGGCGTCCCACGCCCAGGACGCGGGAGCGGGTGGGGCGCCGCTGCCACCACATGCGGTAGCCCAGCACGATGACGGCGATCAGCCCCGAGGCCAGGGCGGACAGCACCAACTGGTTCGGCACCCCGAACAGCACACCCATGTGGGCGTCGATCCCCCACCGGCTCAGCTTGGCCATGACCGGGTAGTCGGCGAAACGGACCACGTCGGTGACCTCGGCCGTATCCGGGGCGACGGCGGCCGAGTCCACCCGCGTCGGCCAACCGCGGTCGATCTGGCTCACCACGTAGGGGGAGGTGTGGTCCTCGGGCAGGGCCACCTCGACGGGGCCGTCCAGGCCCGCCTCGCGCGCACTGGCCAGGACGGCGTCCACTCCCGCGTCCACCCCGGGCGAGGCTACCGGCGCCTCCGTGGACACCGCGGGGGTGCTCCAGTCCAGCCGCTCGCGCAGGTCGCTGATGTTGGCCCCCGCGTACTGCGACCACGTCATCCCCGTCGCCGACAGGAACAGCAGGCCCACCAGAAGCCACAGACCGGCGGCTCCGTGCAGCGAGACCGACCTGGACCGTTCCCCGGCGGTGCCCGCGCCGGGCAGCAGCAGGCGGCGGAGACCGCCGCGCGGACGCCGGTTGCGCGCGACCCACAGGGCGACACCGCCCAGGGCGACCACCCACATCCAGCTCGCCGCCAGCTCGCTGTACAGGCGTCCGGCGTCGCCCAGGTGCAGGCTGCGGTGCAGGGTGTCGACCCACGTGCGGGCCGGGAGGGCGCCGCTGGTGCCGTAGGTCTCCATCACCCCGAGCACCTCGCCGCCGTAGGGGTCGACGAACACCGTCGTCCTGTGGCTGGCCTCCAGCCCCGGCACGTCGAACAGCACCCGGGTGGAGTCCTCCGCGCCGGTGGCCGGTCGCACCGCGTCGAGTTCGGCTCCCGGCAGCTCCTCCTGGGCGACGCGCACCTGTGCGTGGAGCGGGACCGGTTCGCCGGAGGGCTCCACCCGCAGCTGTTCGGCGTAGATCGCCTGCTCGATCTGGGGCGTCCACACGTACAGCAGCCCCGACACGGCGGCGACCAGGATGAAGGGGGCGACGAGGACCCCCGCGTAGAAGTGCAGGCGCAGCAGCAGGGGGCGCAGCGCCGCCCAGGTGCCGCGCCGGTCCGGCTCCGCGCGCGTCCCGTCCTGCGGGGGCGCGCTGTCTTCCTGTCCCATGGGGCCGCTCTCCTCCTGGCTGGCGCGACCGTTGCGGTGGCACCGCGGTGCTCCCCGGCCGGTGCGGGGCGCGCCGATCGTGATGGTTTCCTCCTGTTCGGGTCGTCCCGGAGGACGGGGGAGTTCCCGGTGGGGGTGATTTCCCCGGAGCCGCGCACGGGCCGCCGCGCCCCCGGCGGCCGTGGGACGGACGTGCTGCCGGTCCGCGCGGCGCGGGACGTACGGCCGCCCCGCACCGTCAGGGGCCGGCTGCCGGGGAATCAGCAGGAGGAAACCGGTCGCTCCGGGGCCGGGCCGGTGGCCTCACACTCCGTCGGGCGCGGTCGGCGGGGCCGCGGCGACGCGGGAGCGCGCGTGGTGCGCCGCCGCGAGGGAGGACGCCACCAGCAGGAGCGCGAAGCTGCCGACGAGGGCGGCCCGCAGGCCGAGGAGGGCGAGCAGGCCGCTCACGGCGATGATGCCGAGCGAACTCGCGGTGCGCAGGAGCGCGAACATCTCCGCGCGGCGGTCCGGCGGCGCGAGCCCGTCCAGGGCGAGCGAGTAGAACGTGCCCAGCATCGGCAGGAAGAGCCCGATGACGGCCGCGCCGGCGAGCGTCAGGGAGAGGTGCCCGCCGACCAGGACCAGCCCGGAGCCCGCGGTGGTCGCCGCCAGGAAGGCGACGACCTGCCAGGGGGCGGGCGTGCGGTTGCGCACGCTCACCCAGACCCCGCCCGCGACCGAGCCCGCGCACAGCACGAGGGCGAACAGGAAGGCCCAGCCCGGTTCGAGTCCGAAGGACAGCGCGAAGGAGACCGCTCCGACCTCGACGGCCGCGACAGCCCCCGCGCTCGCGGCCGCGCAGAACAGCCACAGGAACACCGCGGGGGGTACCGGCGTCCGCACGCGGGGAGCCTCTCCGCCCTGCGGCCCGCGGGCCCCGGGTACGCGCGGCATCAGGAGCAGCGGGCCCACGCCCAGCGCGGTGACCGCCGCCATGGCCCAGACGGGCGAGACGGCGCCGAGAACCGAGGCGAGCACGGGGGACAGAGCGAAGCCGACCTCGTTCAGCGTCGCGGCCACGCCCAGCGCGCGGGGGAGCCCGGACGGTTCCACGAGGTGGTTGAGCAGGAGCCGCTGGTAGCCGTACGCGGCGCCGTTGACGGCTCCCGCCGCGGTGACCGCGACCAGGAGCAGCCCGAAGGGGGCCTGCACCGCCGCCAGCACGGTGACGGCGGCGAGCGCGAGCGTTCGGACGGCGATGAGTGCGCGCAGGTAGTGGACGCCGTTGAACCGGCGGCCCAGACGGGACACGGGGACGGCGCCGAGCACCTGCGCGGCCGTCATGGCGAAGACCAGAGCCGCGCCGGACTCGGCCGTGCCGGTGATGGGGAGGGCGAGCAGGGCGAAGGCGATGGGGGCGGCGGCCTGGGGCACGCCGAACATCCCGTACCCGACCTGCCAGCGCACGACGTCGAGCCGGGAGCGCGACGCGCCGGTGTCCCGCCCGGGCGGCCTCGCCTGGGTCCGTGCCATCAGGGCCTCGCATCCTCACGTTCGCACGCGGTGGGGTCGGCCCGGAGCCGAACAGGGCGGACGATGGGCAGTATAGTGCTCACCGATGTGACCGTCGACGGAACTGCCGAGCGAGGACGCGTGGCCGAGCGGATACGACCCGAGGTGGCCGTCCTCGTGGGCAGGCGCATCCGCTCACTGCGGACGGACGCGGGGTTGAGCGTCATGGGACTCGCCGAACTCAGCGGGGTCAGCCGGCGCATGCTCACCCAGATCGAACTTGGGCAGGCCAATCCCAGCCTCGCGACGGTGGACCGGATCGCCGCCGCGCTCGGTACGACGTTCCCGGCGCTCGTCGGACTGCTCCCGGACCCCTCGCCCGACGGGGTCGAGGTCTGGTCGACCCCGAACGGGAGCTGGGCCTACCTCCTCAAGGCGACGGAGACGCCCCAGGTGTCGGTCGAGCTGTGGAAGTGGCACATCGCCGGGGACGACGGCTACCGGGCGGCCCCGGCGGCGGACGCCTCCGACTCCATGGCGCACGTGCTGCGGGGCCGCC
>NZ_QPFC01001221.1:0-6666 GCF_003427465.1 Nocardiopsis sp. TNDT3
CCCGAGGACCCCCGCCCCCTCAGGGAACGGTCACCGCCGCAGGGCGGGGCTCAGTTCTCGTCCAGCTGCTGCTGGATGTCCTCCAGCGCCTCGCGCAGGCGGTCGTTGGCCTCCTCGTTGGACTGCTGGGCCTCTTCCCAGGCCTCGACGGCCTCGTTGAGGGACTCGGTGAGGTCCTCGTTGCCCCCACCACCGCCTCCGCCGCCGCCACCGGCCTCGGACTCCTCCTCGGGAGTCTGCTCGACGCCCTCCTCGGGGGCCGCGCCCTCTCCGTCGAAGAGGTTGCTGAGCGCGTCCGGCAGGCTGTTGCCGATGGCCACCTCGTCACCGAAGCCGACCATGACCTGCTGGAGCAGCGGGAAGGAGGCGGCTCCGCCGCCGCCCGCCTGCACGTACAGCGGCTCGACGTAGAGCAGGCCCCCGGCGAAGGGCAGCGTGAGCAGGTTGCCCCGCGTCACCTCCGCGTTGGACTGCTCCAGCGGCAGCAGCACCTCGCGGACGTCGGCGTCGGCGTCGAAGGCGTTCTGCACCTGCCCCGGGCCGAGGATCACCGTGCTCCGCGGCAGCTCCAGCAGCTTGAGCTGGCCGTACTCCTCGGAGCGCGGATCGCTGTCCACCGCCATGAAGGCCGCCAGGTTCTCACGGCCGCGCGGCACGAACGTGCTGGTCAGCGAGAAGGTGGACTCCTCACCCGGGTACTGGATGGTCTGCCGGTAGGGCGGCTCGGGGGCATCGGTCTCGCTGGTCGGGTCGCTGGGGACCGACCAGAAGTCCTGACCGCCGTAGTAGGCCGCGGCGTCCGTCACGTGGTACTCGCGCATGATCTGGCGCTGCACCTTGAACAGGTCGTCCGGGTAGCGCAGGTGGTCGACGAGCTCCTCGCTCATCTGGTCCCTGCTGACGACGGTCCCGGGGAAGGCGTCCATCCAGGTCTGGAGGACCGGGTCCGCCTCGTCCCACGCGTACAGGGTGACGGTGCCGTCGTAGGCGTCGACGGTGGCCTTCACCGAGTTGCGGATGTAGTTGACCTCGTTGCCCGGCAGCGCGCCCACCTGCTGGGCCGAGCCGTCGGTGAAGGTGTCGGTCACCGCCTGGGTGAAGTCGATCCGGTTGGCGTACGGGTAGCCGTCGGACGTGGTGTAGGCGTCCACGATCCACACGACCCGGCCGTCGACGACCGCCGGGTAGGGTCGGCTGTCCGTGGTCAGGTACGGGGCCACCTTCTCCACGCGCTCCACCGGGTCGCGCTCGTAGATGATGCGCGAGTCGTTGGTGATGGCGCTGTTGAGCAGGATGTTGGGTTCCTGGTACTTGATCGCGTACAGGATCCGGTCGAAGAAGCTGGCCAGCTGGACGCCGCCGTCGCCGTCGTAGCGGTTGTAGGCCTGCGAGTCGCTGCCCTCCCCACCGCCTCCGGCGCCCTCGGCGCCCTCGGCGCCCTCGCCGCCGCCCTCGGCGGGCGCCTCCTCTGCGGTCTGCTCCGCGGCCTCCTGGTCCGCGTCGGACGGGGCGCGGGCCTCGTCCGGGCTCGGGGAGACCTCCGGCTCGACCGCGTCCTCCGGGGTCGGGACGTCGCCGGTCTCCTCCTCGGCGTCGAGGGGGTAGTCGTACTCCTCCTCGGCCTGCACGATCGCGTACTCGGCGCCCTCGCGGCCGTAGTAGATGCGCGGCTCGTACTCGCCGACGACGTCGCTCAGCTCACCGCGCGGAGGGATGTTGTACTCGGTGAAGACCGGGCGCCCCTCGGCGTCGATCTGGGTGCCCGCGGCGGCGACCATGCCGTAGCCGTGGGTGTAGATCAGGTGCCGGTTGAGCCAGTTGTCCTGGTCGGCGGGCGGCCCGTCCAGCTCTCGGACGGCCACGATCGTGTCGATCAGGTTGCCCTCGGAGTCCGGGTAGCGGTCGACCTCCAGCACCTCGGGGAACTGGTAGAAGCCGCGGACCTGCTGCATCTGCTGGAAGGTCTGCGAGACGACGGAGGGGTCGACCAGGCGCACGGTGGTGTCCTGGGACTCCTCCACCAGGTCCTGGGCGCTGAGCTCGGTGGTGGCGTCGTAGGCCTGCACCTCGGCGTCGTCGATGCCGTAGGCCTGGCGCGTGTACTCGATGTTGCGCTCGATGTAGGGGCTCTCCAGGCGCTGCTCGTTGGGCGCGACCTGGAAGCGCTGGACGATCTCGGGGTAGGCCACGCCGACCAGCACCGCGGACAGCACCAGCAGTCCGAGGCTGGCCATGGGCACCATGATGTTCTTGAAGTAGATGTTGGCGAAGAACAGCACGGCGCAGATGACCGAGATGACCGTGAGGATGAGCAGCGCGGTCTTGACGGCGTTCACGTCGGTGTACGAGGCGCCGAAGGTGTAGCCGCGCTCGGAGAAGACCAGGCCGTAGCGGTCCAGCCAGTAGGAACCGCCGCGCAGCAGCACGAACAGGCCCAGCAGCACCGACAGGTGCACGCGGGCCGAGGGGGTGGCGCGCTGGCCGGAGTCGTTCTGGAGGCGGACCCCGCCGTACAGGTAGTGCACGATCACCGCGGCGATGAACGCCAGGATGACCGCCGCGTACAGGTAGCCGAGCAGGATGCGCAGGAACGGGTAGGTGAACGCGAAGAAGGCCACGTCCATGCCGAACTCGGGGTCGTTCACCCCGAAGTCGGTGCTGTTCACGAACTGGAGGTAGGACCGCCAGTCACCGCTGGCCGCGGCTCCGGCCAGCAGCGCGAGGGCGCCCACGGCGATCCAGAAGAACAGTTTGCGGTGCGGGTCGATGGACTGCCGGTAGCGGTCCAGGCCCTGCTGCTCCAGGCTCATCGGTCGGATGCCGGGCCGGGAGCGGTAGGCGAAGAAGATGCTGGCGCCGACGATGACGGCCATCACCAGTCCGGCGACGGCGAACAGCAGCACGCGGGTCCACAGTTCGGTCAGGAAGACCGAGGTGTAGCCGACGGATTCGAACCACTTGAAGTCGGTCCAGAAGTTCGCGGCGAGCATCAGCCCCGCGATGATGACGACCACGGTCGCCGCGACTGGCGCGAGCAACCTTGATCGGCGAGGCATACGCGCAGGTGGTGCGCCGGGCGATCGGAAGCTCACGCCTCCCCCTCGTTCTGGCTTGGTAGGTGCGTATGGGTGCGCGTGTGGCGCTCTGTTACTGAAAACTTAATCGGTGGTCCCCGGGTTCCCGAAACGGCCCTCGTCCGGGTGACAAGGCTGCATCGTTGCTGTATCGGAGTCGCATCCGGAAGGCCACGTGGCGACCCTACTGTCCGAAAACAGGGGCGTCGCGCTTCCCGCATCGGTCACTATGGAAACGTGTCGAACATTCGCGAAGCCGTCATGGACCTCGAACGCCACGCCGCCGAGCAGGGCTGGGACCGGCCGCTGGGCCTGTACGCCCTGGTGCCGACCGCGGAGCTGCTGCGGGCGGAGCCCGCGCTGGCCGGTCTGCTGGGCATCGACTCCCCAGCCGACCCCGACGAGCTGACCCCCGTCGAGCAGGAGCAGCTGCCCGCCGACGTCCCGCTGGAGGAGGCGCTGGGCCGCATCCTGTGGCCGGAGGGCGTGGCCGGGTGCGCGCTGGTGATGGAGCGCCTGGTGGTCAAGGGCACGGACGAGACCCTGGCCCCGGACGAGCAGCCGGGCTCCTCCGGCCGCGAGACCGAGGAGATCCGCATGGTCGCCGGTGTGCTGCGCGACGGCTCGCGGCACTGCGCGATGCGCATGCGCAGCCACGACAGCGAGTCGGAGGTGCTCAACGGGGCGGATCTCATCCCGGCGCTGACCTCCGCGCTGGCGCTGACCCTGGACCTGGACGAGGAGTCCGGACAGGACTGATCTGGGCCGTTGGGGGCGCCCGCGGGGTCGCGCGGGGCCCGGGAGCGCACCCGTGGAACGCGGGTGCGCGCCCGGGGAGTCACCTGTCCAGGAAACCCGGGCACGGGACGGGCGCCGCGCCCCTACTCGCAGCGCGGCAGCTCGCCCTCGCCGGTGCGGATGGTCTCCAGGGCCGCGACCGCGTCGTCGAGGGTCTCCACCCGGACCACCTCCAGTTCGCCGTAGGCGGCCGACTGGGCGACCTGGGAGCAGCTGTCGGCGGCCACGAGGAAGTACTCGGCGCCGTCGCGCTGGGCGCTGACCATCTTCTGCGGGATGCCGCTGATCCCGCCCACCCGACCGTCGGCGGTGATGGTGCCCGACCCGGCGACGGCCGCGCCGCCGGTGAGGCCCTCCTCGCTGAGCCGGTCCATGATCCCGAGCGCGAACATCATGCCCGCGCTGGGCCCGCCGATGTCGCCGATCGTGATCTCCACGTCCACGGGGAAGTCGGTCTCGTCGGCGATGAGCACGCCGATCGCGGCGCCGCCGGAGTCGCCCTCCTCGCTGGCGACCTCCACCTCGACGGTCTCGCCGTCGCGCTCCAGGGTGAGTCCGACCGGGTCGCCGGGCTCGCGGTCGCCGACCATCTCCACGACCGCGGCGCTGCCGGCGGGGACGTCGGGGTCGCCGCCCTGGGTGGGCACCGGCTCGCCGTCCACGGCCACGACCGTGTCGCCCGCCTCCACCACGCCGTGCGCGGGCATGCCCTCCAGGGTGCCGCTGACCACGGGGACCGCCTCGTACTCCATGCCGAGCTGGGTGAGCGCGGCGGCGGTGGCGTCGGTCTGCGAGTCGTTCATCTGCACCGTCTGGCGCTCGGTGACCTCCTCGGGCGTGCGCCCGGCTGGGAAGAGCAGCTCCTCGGGCAGGACCGCCTGGGTGGGCGAGAGCCAGGCGGTGACGACGGTGAGGAAGTCGAGCCGGTGCCCGGGCCCGCCCGCGTACTGCACGGTCACCATGGACAGGGTGCCGTCGTGCTCGTAGCTCTCGGCGCCCTCGATCTCGATGACCTGCCCGCGGTCGGTCTCCCCGACCGTGTTGACGGTCAGGCCCGGCGCGGCGACCAGGTAGGGCACGGGCAGGTGGAGGCTGCCGATCCCGAGCCCGACGAGGAGGACGAGCGCGACAACGAGGGTCATGGCACGACGAAGCATGCTCCCCAGCCTATTGCCGCGTCCGGACCGGCGGGGGTCCGCCCTCCCTCCGGCTCACCCGGCCGCCGCGGGCGGTCAGGGGGCGCCCACCCACTCGCTGCGGCCGTCCTCGAAGTCCTGCTGCTTCCAGATGGGCACCTGGGCCTTGAGGTCGTCGATGAGGCGGCGGCAGGCCTCGAAGGCCTCCTGCCGGTGCGCGGCGGCGGCGGCCACGACCACCGCGATGTCGCCGATCTCCAGCTGGCCGACCCGGTGCGTCGCGGCCATCCGCACCACGGGGCGGCCCGGGACGGAGGTGTCGCTGAGGACCTTCTCCATGACGACGCGCAGCTGGGCCTCCACCGTCGGGTGGGCGGAGTAGGCCAGGCGCGCGACGTCACGGCCGTGGTCGTGGTCGCGGACGGTGCCGACGAAGACCGCGGTGCCGCCCGCGCGCGGGTCGGAGACCGCGGCGAGGACCTCGTCCACCGACAGGGGGGTGTCGCGTACTGACGCGAGAGTGATCTCTTCCACGACATGACCGTATCAACCGGTTGTTCCCCCATGTGGGGACACGGGTGCGCGTTCCGACGCACGCGCACGGGCACCGGCACAGGAAGCGCGCCGCACTCCCACGGTCCCGGGTCGGGTTGGGAGCCGGCGTCGGCCGCGTTCCCGGCGTGTGCCGCGCGCACGGGCTCCGGGTCAGGTGGCCGGGGTTCGTCGGCGCGCCGTCGATACGCGTGCCGCGCGGACCCCGGGCCTCACGCCCCCTTGCGTTTGCGCAGGTGGCGGATGGCTGCGGCGGTGCCGATGGCCGCCGCGGCGGCTCCGGCGGCGCCCGCGGCGGTGATGGTGACCTCCTTGCGGCCCAGGCTGCGGCCGACCAGCGCGGGCCTGCCGCTGCGGGACTCCAGCAGGGCTGCCAGGGCGGACTCGTTGTCGTGGGCGGGCTTCCACCCGGCCTCGCGCAGCACCGCGCAGTCCACCACGCACGGGTAGACGAGGAACTTCAGCTCGCCCTCGGCCGCCGGGGTGATCCGGGCCTGGTGGAGGCGGCGGACGGCGCCGAAGGCCAGGTTGGCGGGCACCTCGAAGTGCTTCATCCCGGAGACGGCCTCCACCTCGTCCTGGGTGAGGGAGCCCTCGCTGGCCACGGCGACCACGCCCTCGGGCCCGTCCACCCCGTGCAGGGCGCAGAAGGCCAGGGCGCTGACCAGGTCGTCCTCGTGGCAGAACTGCCAGTGCTGTTCGTGCCCCTTGACGGTGAGCAGGCGCGGGGCGGAGAAGTGGCGGCTGAGGAGGGTGTCGAGCCCGGGCCCCACGAGCGGGGCGGGGCGCACGACGGTGACGGTGAGGCTGGGGTGGGCCCGGCGGGCGCGCTCGGCGAGGGCCTCGATCTCGGCGAAGTCGCCCATGAGCCCCTCGCTGTTGTCGGACACGCGCGGCGCGTTCTCCGCCAGGGGCACGGGGCTGTCGGGGGCGGCCCCGTAGACCATGGTGCTGGTGACCAGGATGACGCGGGGGACCCCCGAGGCCGCGGCGGCGGTCAGGACCGTCTGGGCCGCGCGGATGTTGTGCGCGCGGCGCCGCGCGGGCCGGGTCTCCAGGGAGCGGTCGTCGGCGGTGTGCACGAGCACGTCCACCCCGCCGAGGCG
>NZ_QPFC01000135.1:0-9776 GCF_003427465.1 Nocardiopsis sp. TNDT3
GGCCCGTCGCGGTCGCGACGGGCCCCACGGAAAGCCTGTGGGGGAAGGAGCGGCTAGTTCTGCCTGGCCCTCATGTGGGCCTCGACGGCGGCGCGGTCGGCGCGCAGCTTGGCCAGGGCCTCGTCGAGGATGAGCTTGCCCTCCTCCTCGCTGCGGCGCTCCTTCACGTACGCCAGGTGGGTCTTGTACGGCTCGGTGCGCGGCGGCGACGGGGGGTTCGCCTTGTCCTTGCCCGCGGGGAAGCCGCAGCGCGGGCAGTCCCATTCGTCGGGGACCAGCGCCTCGCTCGCGAAGCTGGGCACGACCTCGTGCAGGTTCGCGCAGTAGAACGGAACCCGGACGCGCGGGGCGGCCTCGCCCCGCTCGGCCTCACCCATGGGACCGGCTCCGACACGGCTGCCACGAATGGCACTGCCACTACCCACGAAAAACTCCTTCGGCGAACTCGCTCACCGGTTCTCGGGCGAGCTTGACGGTGGACGGGGTGTGCCCGCGGGTCGCGGGCTACATGCCCCGGTTGATCAGCAGGCCGAGGATGACGATGGCGATGATCCACACGACCCCGATCGCGATGGTCATCCGGTCGAGATTGCGCTCGACCACCGACGATCCGCCGAGCGAGGACGTGACGCCGCCGCCGAACATGTCGGAGAGACCGCCGCCCTTGCCCTTGTGCATGAGCACCAGGAGGACCAACAGCACGCTGAGAAGCATCACGAGGATGGACAGACCGAGGATCACACGCTCACCCGTAGCTCGACCCCGAAGCGGGGGGGTTATGGACCGACCCTCGTTTCCCGTGCGCACCAGCGGTGACACCGGACCGGCGCGGACACCTGGGAATCAGGGGACCGGGGACAATTTCGGATTTTACCGTGCCCTTGGCGGCACGGGCGGGGGAAACCGCGAGGCACGGAGAACCCCACAGCGAAGTCTAGCCCGACCCGGCGACCTGTCGGGCACCCCGCCCGTCACCATCGGGCATCGAAGCGTGACGGGCGGGGTCCTCGCCGCGGCTAGTTGTCGCCGAAGCGGATGATCTTCACGAACTCGTCGGCCTTGAGGCAGGCGCCGCCGACCAGGGCCCCGTCCACGTCGTCCTTGGCCATGATGCCGGGGGCGTTGTCGCCCTTGACCGAACCGCCGTAGAGGACGCGCACCGCGCCCGCGACCTCGGGCGAGTACAGCTCGGCCAGGCGCGCGCGGACGGCCGAGCACACCTCCTGGGCGTCCTCGGGGGTGGCGACCTCGCCGGTGCCGATGGCCCACACGGGCTCGTAGGCGACGACGATCCTCTCGGCCTGCTCGGCCGGGACCTCCTTGAGGGCGCCGTCCAACTGGGCCAGGACGTGCTCGACCTGCTGGCCCGCCTTGCGGACCTCCAGGCCCTCGCCCACGCACAGGATCGGGACGATGCCGTTGGCGAACGCCGCCTTGACCTTGGTGTTGACCAGGGCGTCGTCCTCGCGGTGGTACTCGCGGCGCTCGGAGTGGCCCACCAGCACGTAGGAGCAGTCCAGCTTGGCCAGCATGGACCCGGAGATCTCGCCGGTGTAGGCGCCCTTCTCGTGCGCGGAGATGTCCTGGGCGCCGTAGACGATCTTGAGCTTGTCGCCGTCGACCAGGGTCTGGACGCTGCGCAGGTCGGTGAACGGCGGCAGGACGACGACCTCGGCCTTGTCGTAGTCCTTGTCGTTGAGCGCGAACGCCAGCTTCTGGACGAGCGCGATCGCCTCCAGGTGGTTGTTGTTCATCTTCCAGTTGCCCGCGATGAGCGGCAGGCGCTGGGACATGTCGGCACTTCCTCGTCTGTGAAAGGGGACTTCGGGCTTACTTCAGGGCGTCGATACCGGGCAGGTCCTTGCCCTCCAGGTACTCCAGGCTGGCGCCGCCGCCGGTGGAGATGTGGCCGAAGGCCGCCTCGTCGAAGCCCAGCGCGCGCACGGCCGCGGCGGAGTCGCCGCCGCCGACCACGGTGAAGGCGCCGGAGTCGATCAGGGCCTGGGCCAGCGCGCGGGTGCCCCCGGCGTAGGGCTCCATCTCGAAGACGCCCATCGGGCCGTTCCAGAACACGGTGCGGGCGTCGGCCAGCTTCCGCGCGAAGAGCTCCTGGCTGCGGGGGCCGATGTCCAGGCCCATCCGGTCGGACGGGATGGCATCGACGGCGACCGCGTCGTGCGCGGCGTCGGCGGAGAACTTCTCGGCGGCCACCACGTCCACCGGCAGGACGATCTCCACGCCCTCGCGCTCGGCGCGCTCCAGGTAGCCCTTGACGGTGTCGAGCTGGTCGGCCTCCAGCAGGCTGGAGCCGACCTCGTGGCCCTGGGCCTTGAGGAAGGTGAAGACCATGCCGCCGCCGATGAGCAGGCGGTCCGCGGTGCCCAGCAGGTTGTCGATGACGCCGAGCTTGTCGGAGACCTTGGAGCCGCCCAGGACCACGGCGTAGGGCCGCTGGGGGTCGCCGGTGAGCCTGCGCAGCACCTCGACCTCGTTCAGCACCAGGCCGCCGACGGCGTGCGGCAGCCTGCCGGGCAGGTCGTAGACGCTGGCGTGCTTGCGGTGCACGGCGCCGAAGGCGTCGCCCACGTACAGGTCGGCGAGCTGGGCGAAGCGGTCGGCGAGCTCCCCGCGCTCGGCGTCGTCCTTGCTGGTCTCCCCCGGCTCGAAGCGCACGTTCTCCAGCAGGGCGACCTGACCGTCCGTGAGGGCCTCGGAGGTGGCGCGGGCCGACTCCCCGGCGGTGTCGGAGGCGAAGGCCACCTCGGCGCCGAGCAGTTCGCCCAGGCGGGCGGCGACCGGGCGCAGAGAGTAGCGGGGGTCCGGGGCTCCCTTGGGGCGGCCCAGGTGGGCGGCGACGATGACGCGGGCGCCGCGCTCGCGCAGCGCGGAGATGGTGGGCACGGCCGCGCGGATGCGCCCGTCGTCGGTGATGCGGTCGCCGTCCAGGGGCACGTTCAGGTCGGCCCGGACGAACACGCGCCTGCCGGAGACGTCGAGGTCGTCGATCGTCCGCATGCTGGGTCTCCTCTTGGAATGTGGGGTGTGGCGGTCCCGGGCGGTGGAGCCGGGAGGGGCGCGCACGACGGCACCCCTCCGCGCGCACTGCGGGCGAAGGGGTGCCGTCTCACGCGCCGGTGGCCATGAGGGCCGTGGACGCTACAGGCCGGAGCCGACCAGCTTGGCCAGGTCGACCAGGCGGTTGGAGTAGCCCCACTCGTTGTCGTACCAGCCGACGATCTTGACCTGGTTGCCGAAGGCCATGGTCAGCTTGGAGTCGAAGGTGCACGAGGGCGAGGTGCCGACGATGTCGGAGGAGACGATCTCGTCCTCGGTGTAGACGAGCACGTCCTTGAGCGGACCCTCGGCGGCGGCCTTGAACGCGGCGTTGACCTCGTCCTTGGTGACTTCGCGCTCCAGGGTGACGACCAGGTCGGTCACGGAGCCGTCGGGCACGGGGACGCGCATGGCCATGCCGTCCAGCTTGCCCTGGAGCTCGGGGATGACCAGCGCGGTGGCCTTGGCGGCACCGGTGGTGGTCGGGATGATGTTCTGCGCGGCCGCGCGGGCGCGACGCAGGTCCTTGTGCGGGAAGTCCAGGATGACCTGGTCGTTGGTGTAGGCGTGGACCGTGGTCATCAGGCCCTGCTTGACGCCGAAGTTGTCCAGGAGGACCTTGGCCATCGGCGCGACGCAGTTGGTGGTGCAGGAGGCGTTGGAGATGACGTGGTGGTTGGCCGCGTCGTACTTGTCGTCGTTGACGCCCATGACGACGGTGATGTCCTCGCCCTTGGCCGGGGCGGAGATGATGACCTTCTTGGCGCCGGCCTCGATGTGCTTCTTGGCGTCCTCGGCCTTGGTGAAGATGCCGGTGGACTCGACCACCACGTCCACGTTCAGGTCCGACCAGGGCAGCTGGGCCGGGTCGCGCTGGGCCAGGACCTTGATGGTCTTGTCGCCCACGCGGATGAAGTCGTCGCCGACCTCGACGTCGCCCTCCAGGGTGCCGAGCACGGTGTCGTACTTGAGCAGGTGCGCGAGCGTCTTGGTGTCGGTGAGGTCGTTGACCGCGACGATTTCGATGTCGCTACCACCAGCGGCGACCGCGCGCCAGAAATTGCGGCCGATCCTGCCGAAGCCGTTGACGCCTACACGGATGGTCACGGAACCAATCTCCTCATATATCGCACATCATTTCCACCCGGGCATTAACCCCCGCCTGGAACGCCGTACTCCGGGGTCAACCGGCCGACCGCCATGAGCAGGTTCAACGCACACAGGGTGTTCACCACGAGCCTAGCGGAGCACCGGCGAAGAGCCGCTGCTGGGCCACGGCCGAGCCTGCGGGCCCGGTGGATTCGCGACCATCCTGGCACCGCGAGGCGGAGAGGTCTATACCATTTTCCGAAGTTATCCCGGAGTTTTCGCAGTTAACAAAGCCGAACATCGGTGTTACGGCGCCAGCGCCCGGGGGCCGGGGGAGGGCTCAGGGTCAGGGGACCAGCATGTCCGGGGTCAGGTTGGCCTCGGTGCCCTCGATGCCCAGGTCGCTCGCGCGCTTGTCGGCCATCGCCAGCAGCCTGCGGATACGTCCGGCGATGGCGTCCTTGGTCAGCGGCGGGACGGACAGCTGTCCCAGCTCCTCCAGGGAGGCCTGCTTGTGCGCCAGGCGCAGCTGCCCCGCGGCCACCAGGTGCTTGGGCGCGTCCTCGCCCAGGATCTCCAGGGCCCGCTCCACGCGCGCGCCCGCGGCCACCGCCGCCCGCGCGCTGCGCCGCAGGTTCGCGTCGTCGAAGTTGGCCAGCCGGTTGGCGGTGGCGCGCACCTCCCGGCGCATCCGCCGCTCCTCCCAGGCGAGCACGCTCTGGTGCGCGCCCAGCAGGGTCAGCAGCGCGCCGATGGAGTCGCCGTCGCGGACCACCACCCGGTCCACGCCGCGCACCTCGCGCGCCTTGGCGTGCACCTTGAGCCGGCGTGCGGCGCCCACCAGCGCCAGCGCGGCCTCCGGTCCGGGGCAGGTCACCTCCAGCGACATCGACCGGCCCGGCTCGGTCAGGGAGCCGTGCGCGATGAACGCGCCCCGCCAGGCCGACTCGGCGTCGCAGGCTCCGCCGGCCACCACGTGCCGGGGCAGGCCGCGCACCGGGCGGCCGTTGTTGTCCACTAGCCCCGTCTGCCGGGCCAGCGACTCGCCGTCCTTGATCACCCGGACCACGTACCGGTTGCCCTTGCGCAGGCCGCTCGGGGACAGCACGACCACCTCGGACTCGTGGCCGAAGACCTCGGAGATGTCCTTGCGCAGACGGCGCGCGGCCGCGCCCGTGTCGAGTTCGGCCTCGATCACGATGCGCCCGCCCACCAGGTGCAGGCCCCCGGTGAACCGCAGGATGGTGGACACCTCGGCTTTGCGGCAGCATGGCTTGAGAATGGTCAGCCGGCTCAACTCATCCTTCACCACGCCGGTCATCGCCATCGCTGAGGTCCTCCCCGTCACACAACCCGACCCGGCACCACGCACTCGGCACCGGGGATGCGCCGCCGTGGCCCGGCCACGAGCGGCTTACTCCGTGGCAGACTACGTGACCGGGCGCTGGCTGCCGACCCCCGCACGGCGTGTTGCCCATCCGCCGACCAGCCGCGCCGCGCGCCCTGGGGGCCTTCGTGCCGGTGTGCGGCCAATTGCCCTCGACCTGCGAGGACCGCGGCCCTCAGCCCTCCAGGATCCTCTCGAAGGCCGCCGCGAGCCGGTCGGGGTCGTGTCTCGGTGTGCCGTCGTCGCGGGACAGCTCCGCCAGCTCCAGGCGCCCGCCCAGCTCGCCGACCGCCCGCACCAGGGGCTCGGGCTCCTCCACGGTCCCCCGGTCGGCGAGCACCACGTCCACCCCCAGCTTGGGCGCGTGCTCGCGCAGCACCTCCAGGTAGGTCTCGGGGCGGAAGCCGTCGGTCTCGCCCCGCTGCGGGGACAGGTTCAGCGCCACCATCCGCTTGGCGCGGGTGGTGACCAGGGCGTGCGCCAGGTCCGGGACCAGCAGGTGGGGCAGCACGCTGGTGAACCACGACCCGGGGCCGAACACCACCCAGTCGGCCTCGCGCACCGCCTTGACCGCCTGCGGGCTGGCGGGCGGGTCCTCGGGGATGAGTGAGATGGAGCGCACCTTGCCGCTGGTGCTGGCGCACGCCACCTGGCCGCGCACCGTGGTCAGCTCCTCGGGCCGCGCCGGGTCGATCCCCGACACCTCGGCGGCGATGTCCAGCGGCACCGACGACATCGGCAGCACCCTGCCGTGCGCGCCCAGCAGCTGGCCCACCCAGTCCAGGCCCGCCACGGAGTCGCCGAGCAGCTCCCACAGGGCCACGATCAGCAGGTTGCCGACCGCGTGGCCGTGCAGTTCGCCCTCGGAGCGGAAGCGGTGCTGGATCACCTCGCTCCAGGTGTGGCCCCACTCGTCGTCGCCGCACAGCGCGGCCAGCGCCATGCGCAGGTCGCCGGGGGGCAGGACGCCCAGCTCCCGGCGCAGGCGGCCGCTGGAGCCGCCGTCGTCGGCGACGGTGACGACCGCCGTCACGTCGGTCGTCACCCTGCGCAGGGCCGACAGGGAGGCGTGCAGGCCGTGCCCGCCCCCCAACGCGACCACCCGGGGCGGACGCCGCCCGTCACCGTCGGGTGCTGTGCTCTTCGCCATGGCTGTGGTCTGCCCCTCGTCCCATGTCCACCGGACGAATCGGACCGTACCACCGAGAACGGTGCACCGCGGGCAGGGCGCGTGTCGGGCGCCCGCGGGTCACTCCCGGCCGACGTCCCGGTGGACCACGTGCACGTCCACACCCTGCCCGCGCAGCCGGTCGGCGAACTGCTCGGCCATGGCCACGCTGCGGTGCTTGCCCCCGGTGCAGCCCACCGCCAGCGTCATGTAGTGCTTGCCCTCGCGCTGGTACCCGGCGATGGTCAGCTTGAGGACGTCGGAGTAGGCCTCCAGCATCTCCTTGGCCCCGTCCTGGGCCAGGACGTAGTCGCGCACCGCGTCGTCACGGCCGTTCATCGGGCGCAGCTCGGGCACCCAGTGGGGGTTGGGCAGGAAACGGCAGTCCAGCACCAGGTCCGCGTCCACCGGCAGGCCGTGCTTGAACCCGAAGGAGACCACGTTGGCGCGGGGGCGCGCCTCGTCGCTCTCCCCGAAGAAGCCGATCACCCGGGCCTTGAGCTGGTGCACGTTGAGCTGGGAGGTGTCGATGACCAGGTCGGCCTCGCCGCGCACCGCCCGCAGGGTCTCGCGCTCGCGGTCGATGCCGTCGGTCAGGCGCCCGTCGCCCTGGAGGGGGTGGGGCCTGCGCACGCCCTCGAACCGGCGGACCAGGGCGTCGTCACCGGCCTCCAGGTAGAGCACGCGCGCGGTGATGTCGCGCTTGCGCAGTTCCTCCACCGTGGACAGCAGGTCCTCGGTGAAGGCCAGCGAGCGCACGTCCACGACCACGGCGACCCGCGGCACCGCCCCGTGCGTGCGTCCGGCCAGCTCGATCATCGTCGGCAGCAGGCCGGGCGGCAGGTTGTCCACCACGAACCAGTCCAGGTCCTCCAGGGCCCTGGCCGCCGTGCTGCGGCCCGCACCGGACATGCCGGTGACGATGACCACCTCGGGTGGCAGTTCCCCACCCAGTTCGACCGTCATGCGTCTCCTCCCCCGTCAGTGATGTGCTGTGCTGGTGCCCCGTCGCCCCGCCCCTCCGTCGTGGCGGGGCCGCCGGACAGGTGTGCGTGCACGGCCTCGGCCAGCTTGGGGCCGATCCCGGGCACCGCCGCGATCTCCTCGGCCGTGGCCGAGGCGAGCCTGCGCACCGAGCCGAACGCCTTGATCAGGGCCGTCCTGCGGGACGGCCCCAGACCGGGCAGCTCGTCCAGGCTGCTGCCGGTCAGCGCCTTGGCGCGCTTGTGCCTGTGGTACTGGATGGCGAAGCGGTGGGCCTCGTCGCGCACCCGCTGGAGCAGGTAGAGCCCCTCGCCCGCGCGGGGCAGGATCACCGGGTCCTCGTCGCCGGGCAACCACACCTCCTCCAGGCGCTTGGCCAGACCGCACACGGCGACGTCCTCGATCCCGAGTTCGTCCAGGGCGCGGCGCGCCGCCTCGGCCTGGGGCCGGGCGCCGTCCACCACCACCAGGTTAGGCGGATAGGCGAACTTCCCGGGTGACGGCTCGTCGTCGCTTTGGTGACCACCGTGGTCGCCGGTCTCCCCCATGCGGGCGACCTCGCCGCTGCGGGCGCTCTCCTCCAGGTAGCGCCGGAAGCGCCGGTGGACGACCTCGTACATGGCCGCGACGTCGTGCTGTTCCCGGCCGCCCTCGCCGCTGCCGCGGACGGAGAAGCGGCGGTACTCGGACTTGCGGGCCAGGCCGTCCTCGAAGACGACCATGGACGCCACCACGTGCTCGCCCTGGAGGTTGGAGATGTCGAAGCACTCGATGCGCAGCGGCGCCTCGGGCAGCTCCAGGGCCTCCTGGATCTCCTGGAGGGCGCGGCCGCGGGTGCTCAGGTCCCCGGCCCGGTGGGTCTTGTGCCGGGCCAGCGATTCGGCCGCGTTCTTGGCGACGGTCTCCATGAGGGACTTCTTGTCGCCCCGCTGCGGCACCCGCAGGTCCACCGAGGAGCCGCAGTGCTCCGACAGCCAGGCGGCCATGGCCTCGGGGTCGGCGGGCTCATGGGAGACCAGGACCTCGCGGGGTACGGCGGTGCCGGTGCCCCCGCTCTCGTCGTCGCCCCGGGTGGGACCGTAGATCTGGCCGAGGAAGGTCGCGATCAGCTCGCCGGGGCCGTCGTCGGCCACCTTGTCCACCACGTAGCCGCGCTGTCCGCGGATGCGCCCGCCGCGCACGTGGAAGATCTGCACGGCCGCCTCCAACTGGTCGTCGGCCACGGCGATGACGTCGCAGTCGGTGGAGTCGGGCAGGACGACGGCCTGCTTCTCCAGGGCGGCGCGCAGGGCCTCGATGTCGTCGCGGATGCGGGCGGCCCGCTCGTACTCCATCTCCCCGGCGGCCTCGCGCATCCGCCCCTCCAGCTCGCGCAGGAACCGGCCGGTGTCGCCCGCCAGGAAGGAGCAGAAGTCCTCGGCCAGGGCCCGGTGGTCCTCGGGCGAGGCCTTGCCCACGCAGGGGGCCACGCACTTGCCGATGTAGCCGAGCAGGCAGGGGCGGCCGCTGTTGCGGGCGCCGCGGAAGACCCCCGGGGAGCAGGTGCGCACGGGGAAGACCCGCAGCAGCAGGTCCACGGTCTCGCGGATGGCCCAGGCGTGGGAGTAGGGGCCGAAGTAGCGCACCCCCCTGCGCTTGGCGCCGCGCATGACCTGCACCCGGGGGAACTCCTCTTGGAGGGTGACCGCCAGGTAGGGGTAGCTCTTGTCGTCGCGGTACTTGACGTTGAACCGGGGGTCGTACTGCTTGATCCAGGAGTACTCCAGCTGGAGGGCCTCCACCTCGGTGCCCACGATCGTCCAGTCGACGTCGGCCGCGGTGGAGACCATCTGCTGCGTGCGCGGGTGCAGTCCGGCGAAGTCGCGGAAGTAGGAGGAGAGGCGGGACCGCAGGTTCTTGGCCTTGCCCACGTAGATCACGCGTCCGGAGGAGTCCCGGAACCGGTACACGCCCGGGTCGGTGGGGATGGAACCGGGCGCGGGGCGCAGGTGAGGAGTCGCAGCCATGGTCCCATTGTGGTAGGTCGGGGGGACATACGGCCAACCGAGCCCCGTACGCTCCGTGCGTGGCACGTCTCACCCCGCCGCCCTCCCC
>NZ_QPFC01001222.1:0-7209 GCF_003427465.1 Nocardiopsis sp. TNDT3
CCGGGACCCCGGCCGGGAAAAGGGCCCGGCGGGCACCCGTAGGCGCCCGCCGGGCCCGAACGGACCGGACGTCCGGCTCAGCCGAGGCAGACCAGCAGGTCGCCGCCCTCCACCTTCTGCACCCGGTCGACCGCCACCCGCGTGACCGTCCCCGACACGGGCGCGGTGATCGCGGCCTCCATCTTCATCGCCTCGATGGTGGCCACCGTCGCACCGGCCTCCACCGCCTCGCCCTCGGCGACCGTCAGGGTCACCGCGCCCGCGAAGGGCGCCGCGACCTGGCCGGGGTCGCTGCGGTCCGCCTTCTCGGCGGACCGCACCTGCGAGGCCAGGGCCCGGTCGCGGATCTGGAGCGGGCGCAGCTGGTCGTTGAGCGTGGCCATCACCGTGCGCACGCCGCGCTCGTCGGCCTCGCCCACCGCTTCCAGCTGGATGAGCAGCCGCACGCCCGGCGACAGGTCCACCGCGTACTCCTCGCCCGCGCGCAGGCCGTAGAAGAAGTCCGCGCTGGAGAGCACGCTGGTGTCGCCGTAGGCCGCCCGGTGCTCCTCGAACTCCCGCGTCGGACCGGGGAAGAGCAGCCGGTTGAGCGTGGCCCGCCGGTCCTCGGCCAGTCCCGCGCGGTCCTGCTCGCTCAGCTCCTGAGCGGGCCGCGCCTCGGAGCGCCCCTGGAGCGCCCGCGTGCGGAGGGGCTCGGGCCACCCGCCGGGCGGGACGCCCAGCTCACCGCGCAGGAACCCCACCACCGAGTCCGGGACGTCGAAGCGCCCGGGGTCGGCCTCGAAGTCGGCCGGGGAGACCCCCGCGCCGACCAGGTGCAGCGCCAGGTCGCCCACGACCTTGGAGGAGGGGGTGACCTTCACCAGGTGCCCGAGCATCCGGTCGGCGGCGCCGTACATCGACTCGATCTCCTCGAAGTGCTCGCCCAGCCCCAGCGCGACCGCCTGCGTGCGCAGGTTGGACAGCTGCCCGCCCGGGATCTCGTGGTGGTACACCCGGCCCGTGGGCGAGGACAGCCCGGCCTCGAAGGGCGTGTAGACCCGGCGCACCGCCTCCCAGTACGGCTCCAGTTCGTTGACCGCGTCCAGGCTCAGGCCCGTGGAGTGCTCGGAGTGGTCGAAGGCGGCCACGATCGCCGACAGCGACGGCTGCGAGGTGGTGCCCGCCATCGACGCCACCGCGCCGTCCACGGCGTCCGCCCCGGCGTTGACCGCCGCCAGGTAGGTGGCCAGCTGCCCGCCCGGGGTGTCGTGGGTGTGCACGTGCACCGGCAGGTCGAACTCGCTGCGCAGCGCCGTGACCAGCTTCGCCGCGGCCGGAGCGCGCAGCAGACCGGCCATGTCCTTGATCGCGAGCACGTGCGCGCCCGCGTCCACGATCCGCTCGGCCAGTTTGAGGTAGTAGTCCAGCGTGTAGAGCTTCTCGCCGGGGTCGGACAGGTCCGAGGTGTAGCACAGTGCCACCTCGGCCACCGAGGTCCCGGTCGCGCGCACGGCCTCGATGGCCGGGCGCATCTGCTCGACGTCGTTGAGCGCGTCGAAGATCCGGAAGACGTCCACGCCCGTCTCGGCGGCCTCGCGCACGAACGCGTCGGTCACCTCGGTCGGGTAGGGGGTGTACCCCACCGTGTTGCGCCCGCGCAGCAGCATCTGGAGGCAGATGTTGGGCACCGCCTCGCGCAGCGCCGCCAGCCGCTCCCAGGGGTCCTCGGCCAGGAAGCGCAGCGCCACGTCGTAGGTGGCGCCGCCCCAGCACTCCAGGGACAGCAGCTCGGGCAGCGTGTGCGCGACCGCGGGCGCCGCGGCCAGCAGGTCGCGGGTGCGCACCCGGGTGGCCAGCAGCGACTGGTGCGCGTCGCGGAAGGTGGTGTCGGTGACGCCCAGGTTCGGCGACTCGCGCAGCCACCGCGCGAACCCCTCAGGGCCCAGTTCGGCCAGGCGCTGGCGCGAACCCGGGGGCGGCGGTCCGGCGGGCTCGGGCAGCGGCGGCAGCTTGGTGGCGGGGTCCACCAGCTGGGGGCGCTCCCCGTGCGGCTTGTTCACCGTGACGTCGGCCAGGTAGGTGAGCAGGCGCGTGCCGCGGTCGGCGGAGGGCCGCGCGGTCAGCAGGTGCGGGCGCTCCTCGATGAAGGAGGTGGTGATCCGCCCCGCCTGGAAGTCGGGGTCGTCCAGCACCGCCTGGAGGAAGGGGATGTTGGTGGCGATGCTGCGGATGCGGAACTCGGCCACGGCCCGGCGCGCCCGACTGACCGCGGTGGCCAGGTCGCGGCCCCGGCAGGTGAGCTTGACCAGCAGCGAGTCGAAGTGCGGGCTGATCTCGGTGCCCGCCGCGGAGGTGCCGCCGTCCAGGCGGATGCCCGAGCCGCCGGGGGAGCGGTAGGCGCTGATGGTCCCGGTGTCGGGACGGAAGCCGTTGGCGGGGTCCTCGGTGGTGATGCGGCACTGGAGCGCCGCGCCGCGCACGTAGACGCCCTCCTGGGAGATGCCCAGGTCGGACAGGGTCTCGCCGGAGGCGATCCGCAGCTGGGACTGCACCAGGTCCACGTCGGTGATCTCCTCGGTCACCGTGTGCTCGACCTGGATGCGCGGGTTCATCTCGATGAAGACGTGGCTGCCGTCCGCGCCGACCAGGAACTCGACCGTGCCCGCGTTGCGGTAGCCGATCCGGCGGGCGAAGCGCACCGCGTCCGCGCAGATGCGGTCGCGCAGGTCCGGGTCGAGGTTGGGCGCGGGGGCCAGCTCGATGACCTTCTGGTGGCGCCGCTGGAGGGAGCAGTCGCGCTCGTAGAGGTGCACGACGCCGCCCTCGCCGTCGGCGAGGATCTGCACCTCGATGTGGCGGGGGTCGACCACGGCGCGCTCCAGGAACACGGTGGCGTCGCCGAACGCGGCGGAGGCCTCGCGCATGGCCGCCTCCACCGCCTCGCGCAGCCGCTCGGGCTCCTGGACGCGGCGCATGCCCCGCCCGCCCCCTCCGGCCACGGCCTTGACGAAGAGCGGGAAGCCGATCCGCTCCGCGGCGGCCACCAGGGCCTCCACGTCGTCGGAGGGCTCGCTGGACTCCAGGACGGGCACGCCCGCCTCCCGGGCGGCGGCCACGGCACTGGCCTTGTTGCCGGTCAGTTCCAGCACGTCGGCGGGCGGGCCCACGAAGGTGATCCCGGCGCGCTCGCACGCGCGGGCCAGCTCGGGGTTCTCCGACAGGAAGCCGTAGCCGGGGTAGACGGCGTCGGCCCCGGCCCGGCGGGCGGCGCCCACGATCTCGTCCACGGACAGGTAGGCGCGCACCGGGTGGCCGGGCTCGCCGATCTGGTAGGCCTCGTCGGCCTTGAGCCGGTGCAGGGAGCCGCGGTCCTCGTGGGGGAAGACGGCGACGGTGCGGGCGCCCAACTCGTAACCGGCGCGCAGCGCGCGGATGGCGATCTCGCCCCGGTTGGCCACGAGCACTTTGCGGAACATGGCGCACTCCTCCTGGTCGGTCAGGCGTGGTGCCGTGGGCGCAAGAACCGGCACCGTCGCCGGGGGCCCGCGGCCGGGTGGAACACCCGTACGTTAACCAGAAGAGGGTTCGGCGCGACCCACCGGGGCCGTCCTTCGCGCCGAGTACGGCTTCCGGCGGGCGTTTCGTGGCGTCGGCGTGTCGCGCGGGGCGGGGTGCGACGAACCCCGGCGGGTGTCGCGGGCTGTCTTCCCCGGGCCGGGCTCGCGTCACACCCGGGGGGACCCTTCCTCCCGGGCGTCCCCGCCGCCGTCCGCGTCCGAGGGCCGCACCGGGTAGGTGACGGTGCGGTCGGTGTGCACGACGGCCCCCGGAGTGAGCCGGGCGGCGTCCACGCGGTGGGCGGCCATGACGTGGAGGACCTCGTGGCCGCGGGCGAGCAGGTGGTCGGCGATGATGCGCCGGTGGCAGCGCCACCACACCGCCTCCGAGCACATCACAGCGGCGCGGTGGTCCTCGCCCGCCTCGCGCAGCCGGGCGAGCCCCGAGCCGAACTCGTCGGAGAGCCCGTGGTCGGCGTAGTTGTGGAAACTGCGGTTGCGCCAGAACCCGTTGACCTCGGGGGCCACGTCCCTGGCGACCGGGCGCCGACCGCCGAGTTCCGCGACGCGCGAGTAACGTATGCCGACGCCGAGCAGGGACTCGGAGAGGACGTCCCCGTCGAACTGCGGGTTGCGGCGCGACCCCGGGAGCCTGCGCACGTCGACCACCACGTGCACGCCGTTCTCGTGCAACAGCGCGGCGAACTCCTCGAACGTGCGGTCGGAGTGGCCGACGGTGAGGAACGGCGGAGCCATCCGGCTAGCCGTCGCCGGACACGCGGGTCAGGGCCCCGTCCTTGTGCGCCGCGACGTGGTCGGTCTTGTCGCTCCTGATCTCGTACTGCGGCTCGTCCTCGGAGGCGCGGCGAGTACGGCCCCTGAACTCGAAGTCGCTGGTGTGGACCCTCGTGATCGTGCCGGACACCCGTCCGGCCTCGGAGTTCCAGCTGACATGGTCACCGACGTCGAAACGGCGTGTCATCGCGTACACCCTCCTCCGGTCGTGGCGGAACGGCGTCTGGTGGACGGATCCTCGCCTACCCCGGACGGCCTCGGTGTATGCGGGCGGGGCCCCGGCGCCCACCGGTTCAGTCGAAGGGCGCGAGCGTGTCCGGTGACAGCGTCAGCGCGCAGGGCAGGGCGTCGAAGGCGGCGGTGACCTCGGCGAGGAGCGTCGCGGCGTCGCCGGTGCGGTCGCTGCGCCGGTAGGCACGGACCCAGTTCATGCTCCCGTAGCGCACCGCGGCCAGGGCCATCTCACTGACCAGCCGCAGCCGCACGTCCGCCCGGCTGTCGGTGCCGGTCTCCTCCTCCAGCAGTTCGGTCAGCCGCACCCGGAGGGCCTGGACGGAGCCAGCGTGGTGCGCGTTCAGCACCGGATTGCGGGCGACCAGTTTCCGGGTGGCCAGGTAGCGCTCGGTCCAGTCGCCTGGCAGGCCGCGCACCGCGTTCGCGTAGCAGTCGCGCAGGAGGGGCAGGACGGGGCCGGTGACGCTCATGCGCTCCACCTCGGCGGCGTAGGCCTCCCACAGTTCGCCCTCGGCGGCCAGGGCGACCTCCTCCTTGGAGGAGTAGTAGCGGAAGAAGGTGCGCACCGACACCTCGGCCGTGGCCACCAGGTCGTCCAGCGTGGTCTGGTCGAAGCCCCGCTCCAGGAACATCCGAAGCGCGGTGTCGGCGAGCACCCGCCGCGTGCGCAGCTTCTTGCGTTCGCGCAGGGGGAGTGCGGACTCCTCGTCGTGGAAGGGCTCGGCGGTCATCGGGCCAGGATACGGCGGTCTCTCCGGGGCCGGGAAAAACCCGTTGCCTGATGTGCCAGTCACTGGCAGTATGCCATCACTGGCATTTTTCGGATGCCTTCCCCTCCACCGAGAGAGAGCACATGAGCGACCGGACCGCCGCCCCCGTCCCCGAGGGACAGCGCATCGAGGCGCTGGGCGACCAGCTCGTCAAGATCCACGACATGCTGCGGGGCGAACTCGCCTCGCTGCGCCGCGACCTCGCCGGGGGAGGCGCCCCCTCCGGGGTCCCGGCGCCCCTGGACGAGCAGCTGCGCAAGAAGTGCCTGTCCTTCTGCGACTTCCTGCACGGCCACCACACCGCCGAGGACAAGGGCATGCTGCCCGGACTGGCCAGGAGCCACCCCGGGCTCGCGCCCGTCCTGGAGCGCCTGACCCGGGAGCACGTGCTCGTCAGCCGGTCGCTGGACCGCATCCGCGCGCTCCTGGAGGGCGGGGAGGCGGCCGGGCTCCGCGACGAGGTCGAGCGCCTGGCCGCCGAGGTGGAGGCGCACCTGGACTACGAGGAGCGCCAGATCGTGGAGGCGCTGAACTCCTACGGCCCCGTCACGCTCTGAGAACCGCCCCGTCGCGCGATGCGGGGTCGGCCGCGTCCCCGCCGACCCGTGCGCGCACCCGCGGGGCCGGCCCCGGATCGGCCTCCGCCGGAGCCGGGTCTGGTCTTCCCACCAGAACGGGGCGCTCACGGCCCACCCAGCAGAGGGAGACCGCTGGTGAGGAACACGGTACGGGTACCCCCCGGCTGAGGACGACCCTGTGGGCGCTGCGGTGGCTGATCGCGCTCGTGGTTCACTTCGCGGTCCTGACGGCCCTGCTGATGGGGTGGGCGACGGTCTTCCCGCACCTGCACTACGGGACCATGATGCTGACCCTGGCCGCCGGGTTCCTCTACGCGCCCCTGCACCTCCTGGGCCTGGTCGTACCGCTGTGCGCGGCGGGCGCGTACATGGCCGACACGCGCGGCGGCAGCCGGGTGGGGTGGTCGCTGCTGCTGGCGGTGGCGCCGCTGCTTCTCGGGGCCGTGGTCCTGCCGTTCCTCGTGCCCCTGGAGTGGGCGGTCTACATCATGTACTTCGCGACCGGGACGCTGCTCAGCGTGACGGCCGTCCACTCGGCTCTGCCCAACCGCTCCGGCCGGGACCCGAAGGAACCATCGGAGGACGAGGACGCCCGCGACGCGGCCGGAAAGCCGTAGTCTGGCCGTTCCAGATGTCCGTATACCGGGTGCTTCGGGAGGGCGACGCCCCCCGGCGGCCGGAGGCACAGCGAGGGGTCGGGTTCCTTGGCGACCGGGGAGGACGCGCGGATCGCCGCGCTGGAGCGGCACGTTCGGGAGTTCTGGCAGGGGCACGCCGTGGAGCCCGTCACCTGGGAGGACAACCCCGTCCTCGACCTGGTTCCCGGCTTCGCCACCTACCGGGTGGCGCCCAGGAACGAGGGCGAGGGCTGGACCTACGTGACGGTCGGCTCGTCCGTCCACGAGGCCGGGGGCGGCACCGAGTTCTTCCTCGTGGCGCCGACCGCGGAGCGGGCCCACGCCGAGACCCTGGGCATGGTGAGCCACCTGCACTCCTTCGAGGAGTACCGCCTCGACGTCGGTTCCGTCATCGACCTCGGCGGCCCCTGGACGGACGGCTCCCGCATGGACCACCTGCTGGTGAGCCCGCCCTATCCGTACGGACCCGCGTTGGAGTGGGCGCCCGAGGAGGCCGGGGGAGCGCGGTTCCTGTGGTTGCTGCCGATCCACCGCAGTGAGGCGGCCCTCATCGGAACCGAGTCGCTCGACGCCTTCGAGGAACTCCTGGAGGCGGAGGGCGTCAACGTCCTGGACCTGGACCGCCCTCCTCTCTTCTGAACGCCTTCGAGAAGCG
>NZ_QPFC01001223.1:0-1613 GCF_003427465.1 Nocardiopsis sp. TNDT3
CCCTCGGACGCCCCCCACCGGTCCCTGGAGGACCCGCCCCCGCCGCCGTGGTCGCGCGGCACCCAGGGCTTCGGCCCCGACGAGGGAGGTCAGTAGATGAGCCTGTCAGTGAACGCCGGAGGCGGCTCCAGCATCAAGGAGTCCCTCGCCTCGTGGGGCGACCTGGCCGGTCTGCTGCGCGGCGGGGACCAGGGCGCGATCGTCCCCGTGGTCATCCCGCGCGACAACCGGGGCCTGCGGTGGACCGTCCTGGTCTGGTTCGGCCTGTTCGCCCTGTGCTCGGCGCTGATGATGGCCCTCAACGCCTCGGCGGGCGGGTTCGTCCTCGGGGTCGCCTACGTCGTGCTGGCCGTGCCGACCCTGATCGTCGGCGTCCTCAGCATCGTCGTGGCGGGCCTGTGGTGGTGGCGCAGCTCGATCATCGAGATCGAGGAGGGCACGCACGGCATCCTCACCAAGTACGGCGCGATCGTGAAGCCGATCGGGCCGGGCCGCCACTACCTGTGGCACCCGTGGTCGCGGGTGGACTTCGTGGTGGACACCCGCACGGAGATCCCCTACACGGCGCCGGTCCTGGCCTGCCCCACGCGGGAGAACGTGCCGCTGAAGTCGATCGAGTTCTTCCTCAAGTTCCAGATCACCGACCCGATCCGGTTCGTGACGATCATCGGCGCGAGCAACTTCGACCTCGTGCTCTCCAGCGCGGTGCAGGACGCCATCCGCCAGCGCAGCCGCCTGGTCAACACCGAGTCCGCCTACGACCTGCGCGGTTCCAACGTCGAGGACATGCGCCGCCTGCTCAACGGGCAGCTGGAGAAGTACGGTGTGCGCATCACCGGCTGCAACATCCCCGACGTGCAGCTGCCCAGCCAGTACCAGCAGCACCTGTCCACCCGGGAGCGGGTGGCCAAGGAGCTGGTGGCCTACGAGCAGGAGTGGGAGCTGACGCGCAAGCGCCGGATCGATACCCTGCTGATGGACATCGAGCGCTCCAAGAAGACCCGTGACGCCAAGATCGTCGAGGTCAACGCCTCCCTCAACAAGGCGCGCAAGGACGTGGCGCAGATGCTGGAGGAGCAGGAGACCGAGGCGCAGCGGGTGCGCTACGAGATCGAGACGCGCGGGCGCGCCGACCTGGTGGCCGCCGAGAACGAGGCGAAGGCGCAGGAGCGCCTGGCCACGGCCTACCGGGACAACCGGGCGGTGCTGGAGTACGAGCTGGCCCGTCGCCGCCTGGACGTGGGCGCCACCCTGGCCGGGCGCGCCCCGCGTCCGGTGGTGGTGCAGACCGAGGCGGGCGCGGGGGACGGTTCGGCGCTGTCGACGCTGCTGACCGCGCAGCTGCTGCCCCAGGTGATGGACGGCCGGGGCGCGCGGACGCCGCTGGGCGGCTCGGGCGGGGCCAGGGAGGTCCTGGACTCCGCGCAGGGAGCGGTCGCCGCGGCCGCCGAGCGCCAGCAGCAGCTGGCCGACGAGTACCAGCGCCAGCAGGGCGCCGCGATGCGCGAGCAGTTCGAGCGCGGAGAGGGGTACGGCGGGCAGGGGCGCCGCTGACCCGGCGGCCCCTGCCCCGCGGGTCGGCCGCGGGGCAGGGGCCGGGCACAGGGCAGGGG
>NZ_QPFC01001224.1:0-1509 GCF_003427465.1 Nocardiopsis sp. TNDT3
CGCCCACGCACCGCCGGGCGTCCGCGCCCGCGCCTTCGCCGGACTCAAGGCCGAGGCGGTCCTCGACGCGCCCCTCAACATCGCCGTCACCGTCGACCCCACACGGGGAGGACGGCACGCCCGGGGCCGCCACGCCCGCCCCCTGAGCGCCGACCACGCCGCGGCGCTCGCCGTGGAGAACCTCTGGATCGCCGCGCGCGCCGAGGGGCTGGGCGTCGGCTGGCTCACCTTCGTCGACGAGCGCGACGTCGCCCGCGCCCTCGAACTCCCCGCCCACCTGGACGTGGCCGCCTACCTGTGCGTCGGCTACGTGGAGGAGTTCCCCGCCGAGTCCGAGCTCAGCCTCTCCGGCTGGGCCAGGGAGCGCCCCCTGTCCTGGGCGGTGCACCACGACCGCTACGGCCGCCGCGGCCTGCCCGGCCGGGAACCCACGAGCCTGCTGGAGGAGACCATCACCGCCGTCGGAGCGCTGGACACCCGCGCGATGGAGGAGGCCAGGGACCGCCAGGACCGGATGACCAAGCCGCCCGGCTCCCTCGGCTTCCTGGAGGAGGTCTCGGTCCAGCTGGCCGGGATCTCCGGGCAGTGCCCGCCGCCGATCCCCGACCCGGCCGCCGTCGCCGTGTTCGCGGGCGACCACGGCGTGCACGCCCAGGGGGTGACCCACTGGCCCCAGGAGGTCACCGCCCAGATGGTGCACAACTTCCTGGAGGGCGGCGCCGTCGTCAACGCCTTCGCCGCCCAGGTCGGCGCCGAGGTCACCGTCGTGGACGTCGGCGTGGCCGCGGACCTGCCCCGTGCCCCCGGCCTGCTGGCCCGCAAGGTCGCGCGCGGCACCGCCGACCTCACCCAGGGGCCAGCGCTCACCCGCGAGCAGACCCTCCAGGCCCTGGAGTGCGGCATCGAGGTCGCCCGCGACCTGGTCTCCGCGGGCAACCGCTGCCTGGTCACCGGCGACATGGGCATCGCCAACACCACCCCGGCCGCCGCCCTGGTGTGCGCCTTCACCGGAGCCGACCCCGCGCACGCCACGGGACGGGGCACCGGTGTGGACGACGCCGTGTACGCCCACAAGGTCGACGTGGTGCGCCGTGCCCTGGCCGAGCACCCCGTCGACCCGGCCGACCCCATCGGCACCCTGGCCGCCCTGGGCGGCCTGGAGCACGCCGCCCTGGCGGGGTTCGTGCTCGGCGGCGCGGCCCTGCGCGTCCCGGTGCTGCTGGACGGGGTCATCGCCGGATCGGCCGCCCTGGCCGCCGCCGCGATCTCCCCGGAGGCCCTCAGCGCCTGCTTCGCCGGGCACCGCTCCAGCGAGCCCGGGCACAGCCTGGCCCTGGAGCACCTGGGCCTGCGCCCCCTGGTCGACCTGGAGATGCGCCTGGGCGAGGGCTCCGGAGCGCTGCTGGCACTGCCGCTGCTCCAGAGCGCGGCGCGTGTCCTGCACGACGTCGCCACCTTCGACGACGCGGGCGTCTCCACCGCCCCCTGACCTGGGGCGCCCCACCGTCC
>NZ_QPFC01001225.1:0-2121 GCF_003427465.1 Nocardiopsis sp. TNDT3
TGAGCAGGCCCCGGCCCTGCTACATCTGCAAGGAGAGGTACCGGGAGGTCGACTCCTTCTACCACCAGCTGTGCCCCGCGTGCGCCGCGTTCAACAGGGAGCGCCGCAACGCCCGCACCGACCTGACCGGGCGCCGGGCCCTGCTCACCGGCGGCCGGGCCAAGATCGGCATGTACATCGCACTCCGGCTGCTCAGGGACGGCGCGCACACGACCGTCACCACACGCTTTCCCAACGACGCGGTGCGCCGGTTCGCCGCGATGCCCGACAGCGGCGAGTGGCTGCACCGGCTGCGGGTGGTGGGCGTCGACCTGCGCGACCCCGCCCAGGTGCTGCGGCTGGCCGACGCGGTGGCCGAACAGGGGCCGCTGGACATCCTCATCAACAACGCGGCCCAGACGGTGCGCCGTTCGCCCGGCTCCTACGGGCCGCTGGTCGAGGCCGAGGCCGAACCGCTCACGGGCGAGGGCCTCCCCGAGCCGCTGGTGCTGGGCGGCGTGCGCCCGCGCGCCCTGGAGGACCGCGCCGACCCTGGGCGGGACGCCCCGGCGACCCACGCGCTCACTCCGGCCATGCTCACCTCCCTGGCGCTGACCACGGGCTCCGCGTCGATGGAGAGGGTGCGCACCGGGACGGCGATCGACGCCGGAGGGCTGGTGCCCGACCTGGCCCCGGTGAACAGCTGGACGCGGCGGATCGGCGAGGTCGACCCCGTCGAGATGCTGGAGGTGCAGCTGTGCAACGTGAGCGCGCCGTTCCTGCTGGTGGACCGGTTGCGCCCGGCCCTGGCCGCGTCCCCGGCGCGCCGCACCTACATCGTCAACGTGTCGGCGATGGAGGGGGTGTTCGGCCGCGGCTACAAGGGGCCGGGGCACCCCCACACCAACATGGCCAAGGCCGCGCTCAACATGCTCACCCGCACCAGCGCCCAGGAGATGCTGGAGTCCGACGGAATCCTGATGACCAGCGTGGACACCGGGTGGATCACGGACGAGCGCCCGCACCCGGAGAAGGAGCGGCTGGCCGAGGCCGGGTTCCACGCGCCGCTGGACCTGGAGGACGGGGCCGCGCGCGTGTACGACCCCATCGTGCGGGGCGAGCTGGGAGAGGACCTGCACGGGTGCTTCCTGAAGGACTACGCCCCCGCCAACTGGTAGAGGGCAACCGGAAGCCGGATCCCCTCGGGGACCCCCCGTATCCCAGGAAACCGCATCGGGCCCGGCGGCGGTAGAGGCGGCGGGAGGCTGTGGACAACCGCCGCCCGCGAGCGGCTGGAGGGCGTGCCGCTCCTGCCGGGAGCGGCACGGCGGCCGGGGGACGCGTTCCGCCGCCGGACGGTTCCCGGTCCCGCCCGCGCGCCACCGCGCGGCGCACCGGCGCCGCCCCGGGGAGGCTCCGCCTACTCCGCGTGCCCGTTGCGGTAGGCCCAGGCCGCCACCTCCACGCGGTTGCGCGCCCCCAGCTTGGCCTGCACGCTCGCCAGGTGCGTCTTGACCGTGCTCACGGTGACGAACAGCTCCCCGGCCACCTCGGTGTTGGTCAGCCCCCGCGCCACCGCGCGCACGATGTCCAGCTCCCGCACGGTCAGCCCGCCGTCCCCCGGCGCGGACCGGGGCGCCGCCGCGAAGTGCCGCAGCAGCCGCACGGTGACCCTCGGGGATACCAGGGCGTCGCCCCTGGCGGCGGCCCGCACCGCCTCCACCAGCAGGGCCGGTCCGGCGTCCTTGAGCAGGAATCCGACCGCCCCTCCGGTGATCGCCGCGTGCACGTACTCGTCCAGGTCGAACGTGGTCACCACGACCACCCGGAGCGGGTCGGCCACCCCCGGACCTGCCAGCCGCCGGGTGGCCTCCAGGCCGTCCACCCCCGGCATCCGGATGTCCATGAGCACCACGTCCGGGCGCAGCTCCCGCGCCAGCCGGACCGCCTCCAGACCGTCACCGGCCTCGCCCACCACCTCGACGCCGTCCTCGGCCGCCAGCATGTACCGGAACCCGGTCCGCACCATGGCCTGGTCGTCCGCCAGCAGCACCCGGATCGGCGCCTCGCCGCCGCCGGGCACCGCCCGCTCCCCTCCGGCCTCCTGGGACCCCCGCATCACCCTCACCCCTGCTCCCCGAC
>NZ_QPFC01001226.1:0-1445 GCF_003427465.1 Nocardiopsis sp. TNDT3
CGCTAAACTGGCGCATGCTGGCAATTCCTTGTGTCTAAAGGGGTTGATGTTGCTGGCCAAGGCCCCGGGCGGAGACAACCGTCGCGGGGTCGTTCGTGCTTTCAGTTGTGTGTTCGGGAAAAGGGTAAGGCATCGCGGGAGTGCTTGGAGAAACTACGGCGAAGTAATGTTCGATAAATCCGCAGGTCGGCCGTCATTGCAGTTCAGAAGCCTCGCGAGGACTTTACTTGCCAAAAAGAAAAAAGGTTCTATCCGGGCATGGGGTACAAAAAGGCTCCTGTCCCGGAAACGCGGGACGGGGGCCGGTGCGGTGCGGTCAGCGGTCGCCCTTGGCGGAGGCGAGGAAGCCGGACCAGGCGGGGCTCCCGAAGGCGAGGTGGCCGTGGTCGCGGTGCTGGGTGTCGCGGACCAGGGTGCGGGAGCCCTCGGCGACCTCCACAGGGGACAAGTTCTCGCGTCACGCCGCAGGATGTGTGGGTTCCCACGAGCCAGGGAATGCCTGTGTCCTCTTCCCCGGTTCTCGGCGGGTCGGTCCGCTCCTCAGGTGAGTCCGGCCGGGGCGGCGCCTGGCCGCCGCCCCACCGGGTTCCCCTCCCGGGATCAGGCCTCGGAGCCGAACAGGTCCAGGAACTCGCAGGCGAAGGCCGCCGCGTGGGCGGCGGCGACCGGCTGCCAGAAGTCGTCGGCGTCCCCGGTCTTGCCGCTGAGCAGGTCGGAGATCCCCCGGACCACCAGCGAGTGCGTGCCCGAGGCCAGGTAGGCGCTGCGCAGGAACCCGTACCCCTCCATCTCCACGGCGACCGCGTCCCGGCAGTGCAGGCGCAGGCGTTCGGCGGTGAGAGCGTCTCTGGACGCCACGACCTTGTTCCCGGCGGCCACCGGCTTGACGAAGGCACGGGGCGGTTCGGGCGCTGGCGCGGTCAGGATCCGCTCCGTCCACTCCTGGCGGAACACCACGTCCATGGCCCGCTGCACGGCCGCATGCGACGGGGCCGCCGTCCTCGCCCCGGAGAGGAAGCCCTCCCCGTTCTCCTTGCCCGTCTCGTAGTCGTAGATGGCGTCGGCCACCACCACGTCCCCGAGCCGCACGTCCTTGACGCCCCCGGCCACCCCGACGAACAGGATCACCTCGGGGGAGAAGGCCGTGCGGGCCCGTTCCAGGGACACCCCCGCGTCCACGTTGCCCGGGCCGACCTGCACCAGGGCGACCCGGCGACGGCGCCGGGATCCGTGCAGCGTGCCGATCCGGTACAGCGTGCCGTTCTCGTCGCGCTCCTCGAAGGGCCCGGACAGGTGCGCGGCCACCGCCGCGTACTCGCTCGCGATCGCGGTGACCACCACCGCGTCCGCCACGGGACCGTCCGCGCCGCGCGCTCCCCGGACCCCGGCCCGCTCGGACGGAGCCGGTGCGGGCGGGGTGTGGTGGTGGATGTCGCCCGATCCGA
>NZ_QPFC01001227.1:0-1756 GCF_003427465.1 Nocardiopsis sp. TNDT3
CAGGGGTGACAGAGGTGTGCGGGGCGGGGGTGATGCTCGGTGACTATTCGTCACGCCGAGGGCGGTTGTCAAGTGCGGGTGCGGGGTGAGTGCGCGCCGAAGAACGCGTCGTCGCAGGTCGGCGGGGTGAGCGCGGGGGCACGGCTCGGTCGCGGGTCGCGGCGGTCGCTGGAGGGGAGCAAGGGCCCCTCCCGTGCGAGGATTCCCGGTCAGGCGCGGAGGTAACTTCCCCGTCCACAGCCTGTGGACGAAGGAGGGGTCCGGCGCGCGCCCGGGAACGGTCCGCCACGGGGCGCACGGCCCCGCCGGTCCTACGCCGCCTCGGTCTCACCAGCGGCCACCCGGCACCTCCGCCGCCGCGGCTGCCAGGGGCCGGCGCCGCCCCCCAGGGCCCACGGCATCGCCCTCAACCCGCCAGGAGCTTGTTCACCGCCTCCGGCGACAGGATCTCCTCGGTCACCATGGCCGCGCAGCCGCGCACGCCCGCCTCGTCCCACAGGGAGCTGGCCACGACGCGCAGCTGACGGGTGGCCAGGGCGGTGCACTGCTGGAACACCACCTCGCGCACGCCCGCCACCAGGTGGTCGTAGGCCTCGGCCAGGTCGCCGCCCAGCACGATCACCTCGGGGTTGAGCAGGTTCACCGCCCCCGCGAGCGCTTCACCCAGTCTGCGCCCCGCCTCCCGGACCAGGGTGACGGCCACCGGGTCGCCCCCCGAGGCCAGCGCCACCAGGTCCTTGAGCGTCCGTGCCCGGCACCCCTGTTCGGCGGCGCTCTCCAGCAGCCGCCGCCCGCCCGCGACCGCCTCCAGGCAGTCGGTGTTGCCGCAGCGGCACGGGAGCCCGCCCGCGCCGCGCACCGGGATGTGCCCGATCTCCCCGGCGGCGCCCAGCGAACCGCGCAGCAGCCGCCCGCCGGACAGCAGACCCGCGCCGATCCCCGTGGAGGCCTTCACGAACACCATGTCGTCGGGGTGCCCGTGCCCGCCCGCGATGTGCTCGCCGAGCGCCATCACGTTCACGTCGTTGTCCACCATCACCGGCACCGGGAAGCGCTCGGCGACCAGCGGGGCCAGCGCCACGCCCGCCCACTTGCCGAGGAAGGGGCGGTCGTCGGCGCGGCCCGCGTGGAACTCGACGGTGCCGGGCAGGCCGATGCCCACGCCGCGCACGTCACCGGGGTCGCGACCGAGCGAGGCGATCTGCTCCGACCAGGTGTCCAGCAGCCAGGGGAGGGTGGCGTCGGGGCCCTGTTCCATCGCGGGCGAACCCGGAGTGCGCACGAGGACCTCGCCGTCGAGGTCGCACACGGCGGCCTGGCTGCGGACCATGCCCAGGGCGCTGGTGAGGATGAGGCCGCTGGCGGCGTTGAACTCCAGCAGGGTGGGCGGCCGTCCGCCGCTGGAGACCGCGCCGGTGCCCTCGGTGACGAGCCCGCCGCCGATCAGCTCGGTGACCCGCAGGGCCACGGAGGGACGGGACAGGCCCGTGACCCGGCCGATCTCGGAGCGGCTGGTCGCGGTTCCGGAGCGGATGAGCTCCAGGATGTGGCCGCTGGTGGCAGCAGAGGACAGGCGTCCGGGGGTTCTGGCCATAGCTCATTCAACCATGAGGTTACGACGGGAAGGCTGGGAGGTTATGTAAATAATTGTTCTCAAGTGTGCTTGGTTTTTTACCATAGTCGGGTTTAGGCTCAAAGGGCCGGACGTCCCGCGCGTCCGCGCCGCCTCCCCGCGCCCCCCGCCTGCGTCACACTC
>NZ_QPFC01001228.1:0-2910 GCF_003427465.1 Nocardiopsis sp. TNDT3
GGCCCGGCCCCCGGGGGAGCCGGGCCCGCCCGCGTTCACCCCGCGCCGCTGTTCACCGGTTTCACTCCGGGCTGCTTGCACCTCCTGCGCCGTCCGCTGGTTCGTGCGTTTGCCCCCATTGACAGCTGTGATACACGACACAACAATGGTCATACTATTGGGAGCGCTCCCAGTGCTTCCGGCCGCTTACCCCCCCAGCGGAAGGACCCCCCGTTGAGTCCGGCACGAAGAAACCGCGCGGCGGCGCTCGGCGCCGCAGCCGCACTCGGCACGAGCCTCCTCGTCGCCTCCCCCGCCCAGGCCGACGACGAACCGGTCGAGCAGATCACCAACGGCGACTTCTCCGACGGCACCACCGGCTGGTGGGCGACCGAGGGGATCGACCTCGCCGTCAGCGAGGACGGAGCCCTGTGCGTCGCGGTCCCCGGCGGCACCAGCGACCCGTGGGACCAGATCGTCGGCCAGAACGACATCCCCCTCGTGGCGGGGGAGTCCTACTCCCTCACGTTCACCGCCTCCGGCGCCGACGGCCTGCCCGTCCGCGCGCTGGTCCAGGAGCCCGTCGACCCCTGGCGCACCGAACTGGACGAGCGCCCCGTGCTCACGCCGACGGCGACCGGCTACGAGTACGTCTTCACCGCGTCGGCCGAGATGGCCGACGCCCAGCTCGCCTTCCAGATCGGCGGGGCCGAGGAGGACTGGACGTTCTGCCTGGACGACGTGTCGCTGCTCGGCGGCGCCGAACCACCGGTCTACGAACCCGACACCGGCCCGCGCGTCCGCGTCAACCAGGTCGGCTACCTCCCGCAGGGCCCCAAGAACGCCACCGTGGTCACCGACGCCGAGGAGGCCCTGCCCTGGCGGCTGGCCGACGCCGGGGGCGCGGTCGTGGCCGAGGGCGACACCGTGCCGTACGGCCTGGACGAGTCCTCCGGGCAGAACGTGCACACCGTCGACTTCAGCGGCTTCACCGGGACGGGCGAGGGCTACACCCTGACCGCCGACGGCGAGACCAGCCACCCCTTCGGCATCACCGCCGACCCCTACGCCGCCCTGGCCACGGACGCCCTGGACTTCTACTACACCCAGCGCAGCGGTATCGAGATCCTCGACGAACTCGCCCCCGGGTACGGGCGCGAGGCCGGGCACGCGGGCGTGGAGCCCAACCAGGGCGACACCGACGTCACCTGCCACCCCTCAGCCCCGTGCGACTACTCGCTCGACGTGTCCGGCGGCTGGTACGACGCGGGCGACCACGGCAAGTACGTGGTGAACGGCGGCATCTCCGTCCACCAGCTGATGAGCGTCTACGAGCGCGCGCACACCGCGCCCACCGGCGACCCCGCCCGGGTCGCCGACTCCACCCTGTCCGTCCCCGAGCGGGACAACGGCGTGCCGGACGTCCTGGACGAGGCCCGCTGGGAGATGGAGTTCCTGCTGTCCATGCGGGTCCCCGAGGGCGAGGAGCTCGCGGGGATGGCCCACCACAAGGTCCACGACGAGCGCTGGACCGGCCTGCCCCTGCTGCCCTCCGAGGACCCCCAGCCCCGCTACCTGCACCCGCCGTCGACGGCGGCCACGCTGAACCTGGCCGCGACCGCCGCCCAGTGCTCCCGCGTGTTCGCCCCCTACGACGCCGACTTCGCCTCGACCTGCCTGGAGGCGGCCGAGACCGCCTGGGACGCCGCGGTGGCCGAACCCGAGCGCTACGCGACCGTCGGCGGCGAGGGCGGCGGCGCCTACGACGACGACAACGTGGCCGACGAGTTCTACTGGGCCGCCGCGGAGCTGTACCTGGCCACCGGGCACGGGGACTACGAGGAGGCGGTGGTCTCGTCCGAGCTGCACACCGCCGACGTGTTCACCTCCGCCGGGTTCGACTGGCGCTGGACCGCCCCCCTGGGCCGCCTCCAGCTCGCCACCGTGCCGAGCGGGCTCGACGGGCGCGACGAGGTCCGCGCCTCCGTCGTGGAGGGGGCCGAGCAGTACCTGGCCGACGTCTCGGAGCACCCCTACGGGCTGGCCTACGACCCCGAGGGCGGGGTCTTCGCCTGGGGCTCCAACAACCTCGTGCTCAACAACATGGTGGTGATGGCCAGCGCCTACGACATCGGCGGCGACACGCGCTTCCGCGACGCGGTCCTGGAGGGCATGGACTACATCCTGGGACGCAACGCCCTCAACCAGTCGTACGTGACCGGGTACGGCGAGAACGACGCGGTCAACCAGCACAGCCGCTGGTACGCCCACCAGCTCGACCCGCGCCTGCCCAACCCGCCCGAGGGCACCCTGTCCGGCGGGCCCAACTCCGACACCGGCACCTGGGACCCGGTCGCCCAGTCCAACCTGGACGGGTGCGCCCCCCAGTTCTGCTACATCGACCACATCGACTCGTGGGCGACCAACGAGCTGACCATCAACTGGAACTCCACGCTGGCCTGGGTGTCCGGGTTCGTCGCCGACCAGGGCGACGCCTCCCTGCCCGCCGGCTCCTCCTGCGAGGTGGACTACGTGGTCCACGGCGAGTGGCACGACCGCTTCAACACCCAGGTGACCGTCCGCAACACGGGTGACGAGCCCGTGAACGGCTGGAAGCTGGTGTGGTCCTTCCCCGGCGGCCAGACCGTGGAGCGCCACTGGAGCAGCGCGCTGGAGCAGGCCGGGCACGCGGTGACCGCCGTGAACGCGGACTGGAACGGGACCATCGAGCCCGGCGACGAGGTGACGTTCGGCTTCATCGGCACCCTGGCGTCCGGGGCGAACGCCGTGCCCGCGAGGTTCGCCCTCAACGGTTCGGTCTGTAGCTGACCCGTGGGCGGGGCGACGACGGCGCGCCCGCCCACGCCGTAGGACCCCCTTGGAGGACGGGGCCCCTCAGGAGAGCGTGGGGCCCCGTCCGTATGTCCGGGG
>NZ_QPFC01001229.1:0-2901 GCF_003427465.1 Nocardiopsis sp. TNDT3
TCAGGTGTTCCGCGCCCCGCCAAATCGGCGGTTTTTGCGAAATTGCACCGGACCAAGAAGACCAGTTCCTCTTTCGAGGCAACTCCCCGAGCCTACACGCTCCGAGCGCGTGCTCGAACCATCGAAGCTTGGAGAGGAGGTCAGGACAGCGGTCCGGTTCCGAGTCGACCCCGTGGGGTGTCTCGCCGTCCCGCAGCGACCCGATCGAGTTTAGGCAACCTCAGCGGCGGCGTCAAATCCGCCTGGACTCGGAGGGGACTCCAGTCCGGGGCCTGGTCGTTCGTCGGCTTGCTTGTCGTCTGACACAGACCCTTCCCGGGTCCCGCGGGGCCAAACATGGGAGGACGGGATTTTCTGTCCCCGGGGCGAGACCGCCCCGGGGACGGGGACCGACGCGGCCCCCGGAACACGTCCGGGACCTCAGAGGATGTCCGCCAGCTCCCGGGCGAGCTTGCGGAAGGCGATCCCCCGGTGGCTGATCGCGTTCTTCTCCTCCGGGGACAGCTCCGCCGTGGTGCGGCTCTCCCCCTCGGGGACGAACACCGGGTCGTACCCGAAGCCGTTCTCCCCGCGGCGCTCGCGCACCAGGCGGCCGCGCAGCACGCCCTCGGCGACCGCCTCGGTCCCGTCCGGCATCACCAGCACCGCCGCGCACACGAACGCGGCGCCCCTGCGCTCGGCCGGGGTGTCGGCCATCTGGTCCAGGACCAGGTCCAGGTTGGCCCGGTCCTGGTCGCCCGCGCCGAAGCGGCCCGCCCAGCGCGCGGACAGCACTCCGGGCATCCCGCGCAGTTCGTCCACGGCGATGCCGGAGTCGTCGGCGACGGCGGGCAGCCCGGTGTGCGCGGCGATGGCCCGAGCCTTGAGCAGCGCGTTGCCCAGGAAGGACGCCTCGGTCTCGGGCACCTCCGGTGCGTCCGGGAAGGCGTCGAGGGAGAGCACCTCCGCTTCCACCCCGGCGTCGGCCAGGATGGCCCGCATCTCCGGGACCTTCTTGGCGTTGCGCGTGGCCAGGACGATCTTCACGGTTCCCCCTCCCCGGGGCGCACCGCCGGTACGGGCATGGGCCCGTGGGGTGGCGGTCACTCCGACAGTGCCTTCTTCTGGATCGCGGTCAGTTCCCCGCAGCCGGAGACCGCGAGGTCGAGCAGCTGGTTGAGCAGGTCCCGGTCGAAGGGGGCGCCCTCGGCGGTGCCCTGCACCTCGATGAACTTGCCGTCGCCGGTGATGACGACGTTCATGTCGGTGTCGGCGACCGAGTCCTCCAGGTAGTTCAGGTCCAGCCGGGGCTGGCCCTGGACCACGCCGACGCTGACCGCGGCCAGGGAGCCCGTCAGCGGGTTGTTCTTGAGCTTGCGGCGCTTGCGCAGCCACTTCATCGCGTCGGCCAGCGCCACGTACGCGCCGGTGATCGCGGCGGTGCGGGTGCCTCCGTCGGCCTGGAGCACGTCGCAGTCCAGCGTGATGGTGTGCTCGCCCATCGCCTTGAAGTCCACGACGGCGCGCAGGGAGCGGCCGACCAGGCGGGAGATCTCGTGGGTGCGGCCGCCGATCTTGCCGCGGACCGACTCTCGGGAGCCCCGGGTGTCGGTGGAGCGGGGCAGCATCGCGTACTCGGCGGTGACCCACCCCTCGCCGGTGCCCCGGCGCCAGCGCGGGACGCCGTCCTCGACGCTGGCGGCGCACAGCACGCGGGTGTCCCCGAACTCGACGAGTACGGAGCCTTCCGCGTGGCGGAGCCAGTTGCGGGTGATGGTCACAGGGCGGAGTTGGGTCGGAACGCGTCCGTCAGGTCGGGCCATGGACAAGAGCGTATATCCGTGGAGTGCCCCGCGGTGCTGGAGTGCGCAACCGCGCGGCCTGCCCCGGCCCCGTCCCCGGTCAGCCGCCGACTTCGTGCACCTGGCCGCTGCGGGCCAGGCCGATGGGCCCGTCGTAGGTGGAGCGCGCCTCGGTGAGGGTGACGTCGTCGTCGTTCCACGGCACCAGGTGGGTCAGCAGCAGGCTGCGGGCGCGGGCCCGGCTGGCGTGCTCTCCCGCCTCGCTGCCCGTCAGGTGCATGTCCTTGGGGTGGTCGAGGTGGTCCTGGAAGGCGGCCTCGCACAGGAACAGGTCGGTGTCGGCGGCCAGGTCCACCAGGGAGTCGCACACCCCGGTGTCACCGGAGTAGGCCATGGACGCGCCGCCGTGCTCCAGGCGGATACCGAAGGCCTCCACCGGGTGGTTGACGTGGTCGACACGGGCCTGGAAGGGGCCGATCCGGAACGGCCCGGGGGAGAGTTCGTGGAACTCGAACACCTCGGTCATACCCGGGTCGGGTTCCAGACCGTAGGCCTCGGCCATCCGCCGGGCCACCCCGCCGGGCCCGTAGACCGGGATGCGGGGCTTGGCGCCGCCCGGGTGGTACGCCCTGGCCACCCAGTACGAGCACAGGTCGAAGCAGTGGTCTGCGTGCAGGTGGCTCAGGTAGACGGCGTCGACGGAGTAGATGTCGACGTGCCGCTGGAGAGTTCCGAGCGCGCCGTTGCCCATGTCGAGCAGGAGGCGGTAGCCGTCCGCTTCGAGCATGTAGGAGGAAGCCGGGCTGTCCGGCCCGGGGAAGCTCCCCGAGGACCCGATAATCGTGAGTCGCACGTCGTCGTCGCCTTCTCGATGGGCCGCGCGGCGTCCGTGGCACTCCCGCCGAGAGACTGTGCGGAGTGCGGATGGCGGCTGGTTCTGCGGATGTCCCGTTGTTACGGGTGTACCCCAATGCCCGCCCGGGTGGTACAAAATGTGGCCCGCGTCTCACGCGACCTCGATCACGTGTGAATTTTTCACACCGCTTGACGACGTATGTCTTGTTTGTTCGGGGCGTGTTTCCCCGGTGTTCAGAACGGCGCGGAGGCCGGCACCCGAAGG
>NZ_QPFC01000136.1:0-10453 GCF_003427465.1 Nocardiopsis sp. TNDT3
TAGAGGTCACAGGTTCGAATCCTGTATCGCCCACCAGCATCACCGCAGGTCAGAGGGTTTATCTGACATGTGAGCGAAGACCGGTCAGCCCAGACTGGGAGATATCTGGGAGATCGTCTTCGAAGCGGGTTCCTCTCGGAGCCCGCTTTCGCTGTTTCCACGGTAGTGCTCTCCGAGCGTCGGCGCCACGGCGAAGAGCCACGCGCGCTCCCGGGCCGTGAGAGCCGTCACGCTCCCCCCACCGGTTCTCCAGCACGCTGAGTACACGCCGCCTCATCTGCGGGGTCACGTGCTCGTAGACCCGGGCCATCCCCGGCACCCTGTGCCCCAACCTGGCCGCGCGGGCCACCTCGGGGATCCCGTCCTCGGCCAGCCACGTGCGGTGGGTGTGGCGCCCCTCGTTGAACGTGAACCCCGGCAGCGTAGCTGGACGGCCGGACCGGGACGAAGGACGAAGGTCGTCTCACGCCGGGTACGACGGCTCTAACCCTCAAGAGGGTTTCCGGGCAGGCTCGAAGGAACGGGTACATGACGGTGTCCCGACAGGGGGGATCGCGGGTTTCGGAACGCGCGCCCCGTCGCCGCGCGCAGCTCCTCCGGTGGAGCCGACACAGGGGGGCGTCCCGCGCTGTGGGACCGGTACGCGACGCTCGGACACCGCCCGCCCACCGACGCAGAGCGCGTCCCGTGGACGCGCCTTCGAGGAGAGGACCGCGCCCATGGGTACCACCGACGAGGAGGGCGTCCGGGCACACCGCGGCACGGAGGGGATCGTCGTGGGTGTGGACGGCTCACCGGGGAGCCGTGCGGCACTGGACTGGGCTGCCCGGGCGGCGGCCGACCGCGGTCTGGAACTGCTGGTCCTGCACGCACTGAGCATGCCCGTGATCAGCGCGCCGCTGGGGTTCACGGGGCGGGTGCCGCCCACACCGGAGCTCGCGGACTGGGCCGAGCGCCTGCTCCGGGAAGCCGTCGACCACGTTGCGCGGACCCGTCCCGGATTGGAGTTGCGCACCGAGGTCTCCAAACTGGATCCGGCCCGCGCCCTGCTCACGGCCTCGCGGTCGGCTGAGATGGCCGTCGTGGGCTCGCGCGGCCTGGGCGGTACCGCTTCGGTGTTCCTGGGCTCGGTGAGCGTCCGCGTCAGCGCTCACGCGACATGTCCCGTCGCCGTGGTGCCGGGCCCCGACGAGGCTGTCGGCGGAGGGGATCCCCGTGTGCGAGGGGAGCGCGGGCGCGTCGTGGTCGGATTGGACGGTTCCGCGGGCGGACGGGCCGCGCTGCGCTTCGCCCTGGACGAGGCGGCCCGTACCGGCGCCGAACTCGTGGCGGTGCACGCCTGGGAGATACCGAACCCCGTCGACGTCACGGCGCTGGATCCCGCCGCGCACGCCGCGGTCCGCGAGTACCTGGTCTCGCGCGCCGACGAACACGTGCGTGCCCTGGTCGAAGAGGCCCGCACCGAGCGCACCGGAGACGTTCCGGTGCGGGTCGAGGTCGTTCAGGATCAGGCCGCCCACGCACTGTTGACCAGGGGCGATGATGCCGACCTCATCGTCGTCGGTTCGCGGGGACGCAGTGGTTTCGCCGGTCTCCTGCTGGGATCGGTCAGCCAGACGGTGCTGCACCACGCCCGCGTGCCGGTGGTCGTGGCGCGTTCCCGCTCGGGGAGGAGCGGGGACTGATCCCGGAACCGCTCTCCGGAGAACCCGGAAGGAGGCCGCGTCACGGGGTAGGACGACACCGACGGTCCGGTGCGACGGTCGCGCACCGCCGTGTGCGCCCTCGGGGCGACGTCGCCCCGCACCGCCGTTCGGGTGATGGAGGAGGAGCGCAGTGGTCGGGAAGGGCGTGGACACCGTCGGGGAAACGGGCGGTCCGGTCGTCGTCGGTGTCGGCCACACCTCCAGGGATTGGACGGTGGTGGGCTGGGCCGCCGCGGAGGCCGCCGACCGGGGGGCGGAGCTGGTCGTCGTGCGCGCGGAGGGCGCGGAGCACCCCGGAGAGCCGTTCGTCCGCCTCCGGACGTCGCTCTTCGGCCACGGGGACGGCGGGGCGGGGCACGCTCCGGCGGAGGAAGCCGCCCTGGCGGCCCGGGACCACCCCGGACTCGCGGTCCGCACCGAGTCGGTGCGAGCCGATCCGTCCGCCGCGCTGGTCGCCGCGTCGCGTCGGGCCGCCCTGGTCGTCGTGGGCTCCCGGGGGCCGGACGCCCTGAGGTTCCCACCGGATGCGGTGGGACCCCGTGTGTGCGCCTATGCCGCGTGCCCCGTGGCGGTGGTGCCGCCGCAGGCGTCCTTGGAGCGGTGCGGCCACGTGGTGGCGGGTGTGGACGGTTCCCCCGACTCGGACGCCGCCCTGCGGTTCGCGCTGGAGGAGGCCGCCCGGCGCGGCGCGCGCCTGACGGTCCTGCACGTCCGCCCCTCGGCGGAGGCGGTGGGCCGGCTGACGCTGGACCTGGTCGGACCGGAGGCCGTGATGCTGCACGCCGAGAGGCGGATGCACCGCATGGTGGACGAGGCCCGCGACGAGCGGACCGGGGACGTCGCGGTCCGGATCCTGGTCCTCGTACGCCACGACCACCCGGCTCACGCCCTCGTCGAGGCCGCGGGCACCGCCGACGTGGTCGTCGTCGGTTCCCGTGGCACGGGGGGCTTCCGGGGGCTGCTGCTGGGCTCGGTCAGCCAGAAGGTGCTGCACCGCAGCCCCGTCCCGGTGGTCGTGGCGCGCGTGCACACCGGTCGGAGCGCTAGGTCGGCCCGGTCACCGCAGGGGTAGGACACAGGACGAGCCGGGGGCGACCAGGGCGTGGCGTTCCTTGACGCGGACCCGGACGGGCGGCCCGGCCGAGGGTGGCAGGGTGACCCGCACGTGGTCGCGGCGCACGTCCACGCCCACCTCCCAGTGGTCGTGGTAGCGCAGTCCGTAGGAGAGGTGGTCCAGTTCGGCGGGCAGCAGGGGGCTCAGGTGCAGGGCTCCACCGCGTGTGGTCAGGCCGGTGTAGCACCGGGTGAGGAGGTCGACGGTGCCCGCCATGGCCCCCAGGTGGATGCCCTCGGCCGTGGTCCCGCCCTGGACGTCGTCGACGTCGGTGCTCAGCGCCCTGCGGAAGAAGTCCCAGGACTCCTCCCGGTTGGTCCGGGCCAGCACCCAGGAGTGCACCACGGAGCTGAGGGTCGACCCGTGCGAGGTGCGTGCGAGGTAGTAGTCGACCGTGCGGGGGATGAGCCCGGGATCGTAGGTGTAGCCGAGGCGGCGCAGCATGTCGGCGATCTCCTCGGCGGGTAGCAGGAAGAACAGCATCAGCACGTCGGCCTGCTTGGACGCCTTGTAGCGGTTGCAGCTGTCGCCCCCGGCCTCCAGGAAGCGGTCCAGGCGCCGGACGCCGCGGCAGGCCCGCCAGTCGAGCTCCTCCAGATCCCCGTAACCGGCGAACTGGCTGATGACTCCCTCGTGGAAGGGGACGCGCATCTTGCGGGTGAGGGTCTCGAACCGCTCGACCTCGTCCGCGTCCAGCCCGAGGGACTCCTCCAGGTCCCTGCGGCTCGGGCCCGGCAGCGCCCGCAGGGTGTCCAGCGCCCGCAGCATGACCCACACCGCCATGAGGTTGGTGTAGGCGTTGTCGTCCAGACCGGGGTCCTCGCGGCCGGGGTAGCCGTCGTGGTACTCGTCGGGGCCCATCACACCGCGGATCACGTAGCGGTCCAAAGCCTTGTCGTAGACGGCCATGTCCGCGAAGGCGCGGGCGACCTCCAACAGCAGTTCCGCGCCGAACCCGGTCAGGAAGGCGGTGTCGCCGGTGGCCTGGTGGTGCTGCCAGACGTTGTAGGCGACCGCGAGCCCGACATGGCGCTGCAGGTGCGAGTGGTCGGGGATCCACCTCCCCGAGCGGGGGTTGAGGTGTGTGCTCTGGGACTCCTCGCTGCCGTCGCTCCCGCTCTGCCAGGGGAAGAGAGCGCCCCTCAGCCCCGCGGCGCGGGCGATGGCCCGCGCCTGGGGCAGTCTGCGCCACCGGTAGCGCAGCAGGGCTCGCGCGGTCTCGGGGAAGTGGAGGTTGAGGAAGGGAAGGACGAACAGCTCGTCCCAGAAGACGTGGCCGCGGTAGGCCTCACCGTGCAGGCCCCTCGCCGGAACACCCGCGTCGAGGTCGGCCGTGTGGGGCGACAGCGTCTGCAGGAGGTGGAAGAGGTGCAGGTTGAGGACCCGCTGTTCCTCCTCGTCCCCGGCCTCCAGTGCGCAGGACCGCCACAGGTGGTGCCAGGCGGTGGTGTGTCGGCGCAGCAGTTCGTCGAATCCGCCCGCCCGTTCCAGGGCGTCGCGGGCCGCGTCGAGGATGTCGCCGACGGCGCGGTCGCGCGAGGTGTACAGGGCCACCGTCTTCTCCACGGTGGTCTGTTCACCGCTCCTCAGGTCCAGGGTCAGGTCGGTGGCCGCCCAGCCGTCGCCCGCGGGGCTTTCACGGGCCGCGGGCCGGGGTCCCTGGGAGACCAGGGTCCGGGAGGCGAGCGCGACCTCGACGCCCGAGGACAGGGTCCGGCAGCGCAGCCAGTCGAGGCCGGGGCCGTCGGAGCCGGTGCCCAGCGGGTGGAGGTGACGTCCGTTCAGGTCGCGGTAGCGCGCCACGCCGCGGTTGGCCACCCTCCCGTCCAGGGCGGACCGGACGACCGCGGTCCCGCTCCAGCCCTCGGGCACCAAGGTGGTCTCCAGGGCGGCCAGATGCGGGGCGTCCATCGACACCAGGCGCCGTTGGGCCACCCGTGTCCTCCTGCCGTCGTCCACCACGTGGAAGGTCCGCGTCAGCACTCCTCGGCGCATGTCCAGCTCGGTGCGCTGCGGGAGTGCCGGGTCCGGTCGTTCGAACCAGTCGCCGTCACCGACGCGGAAGGTCAGGGGGAGCCAGTTGGGGGCGTTGACCAGGTCCTCGTTCTCCACCCGGTGCCCGTCGACCTCGGAGACGGCGCGGTCGTAGCAGCCGGCGACGTAGGTGCCCGGGTAGTGGACTCCGTCGTCACGGGCCTCGGGCGGCGCGCCGCGCGTGGCGAAGTAACCGTTCCCCAAGGTGCACAGGGTCTCGCGTACGCCCTGGCCATCCGGGTCCCGCCCCTCGTAGACCAGCGTCCAGCGGCTCATCGGGACGCTCCTCCGAGGGTGAGGTCGTCGAGGCGGTGGGTCAGGTGGCAGCGGACGTGGACCACGCCCTCGGCGTCGCGCACCGCGTGCGCCAGACGGGGGATGTCGGACCGGCGCGCGACCTCGCCGCTCAGGGTGACCACGCCGTGGCTGACGCCGGTCTCCACGTCGGTCAGCCCGAACCGGCCGCGGACGACGTCCTCCCGCACCCGCCGTTCGAGGTCCGCGTCGTCCACCGCGTACACGTGCAGCAGGTCCGACCGGCCGACCAGGCCCACGAGGCGCCCGTCCCCGTCCACCACGGGCAGCCGCCTGAACCCGTGCCGTCTCATCAGCCCCGCCGCCTCACGGGGCGCGGTGGCGGCGGTGACGGTGACCGCCGGAGAGGTCATCAGCTCGCGAGCCGTCGTGCCCGTGCTCTTGATCCGGGCGAGCCGCTCACGGAAGGGCTCGCCGGTGTACCCCTCCTCCGGATCGGGGTCGGCGAGCTTGAGCAGCAGATCGGCGGTCGACACGACGCCCAGGACGCGGTGCCCGCCGTCCACCACGGGCACCGCGCTGACATGGTGGTCCCGCATGAAGGCGGCCAGTTCCTTGTACCCGGCGTCGTCCCGGGCGGCCAGGACACTCGTGGTCATCAGGTCGCCGACGGTCTTGGTCATGGGGGCCTCCCATCCCGGGAACCCGTCCGGCCCATCGTGCTCACCCCGAACCTGCCCGGAGCCGCTCCGCCGCGCACCGGAGCGAACGGCCCCCGGTAGGGGGACGTTGGACCCGTACCGGGGACAACCTTCGCCTCACGGGCCGCGCGTACCTAGGATGGAACGAGGCCGAGCGCGGTGGTGAATCGCGAGGTGGTGGCTGTGAGCGAGAACGTCCGGCCCCGGAGCGGGTCGACGGGCGGGCGGGCCGTGGAAGCCGAGCTCGCCCGCCTGCCCGGGGAACTGCGGTCTCTGGTCGGCGAGGCGCTGGCCGACCGCGAACGCCTCCGTGCGCTTCTGGACGCCGTGGTCGTGGTCGGTGACGGCCTGGACCTGCACGAGACCCTGCGCCGGATCGTCGAGGCCGCCATGGACCTGGCCGGTGCCCGGTACGGAGCCATGGGCGTGGTCGGGCACGACGGCCGCCTGGAGCAGTTCATCCCGGTCGGCGTCGACGCGACGCGGATCGCCCGGATAGAGCGCTGGCCCGAGGGAAGGGGCGTCCTCGGGTTGTTGGCCCGGTCCCGGGGGCCGCTGCGCGTGGACGACATCTCCGCCCATCCCGCCTCTCACGGCTTTCCCGAGGGGCACCCGCCCATGCGCTCCTTCCTGGGGGTGCCGGTCCAGGTGCGCGGCAGGGTGTTCGGCAACCTCTACCTCGCCGAGAAGCGCGGAGGGGACCGTTTCGACGAGGCCGACGAGTCCGTGGTGGTGGCGCTGGCCTCGGCGGCGGGAGCGGCGATCGAGAACGCCCGCCTCTACGAGCGCACACAGCACCGCGAGATGTGGTTGGACGCCTCCGACGAGGTCAAGACCCATCTGCTCAGCGGAGAGGACGCCGACAGCGTCCTCCTCATGATCACCCAGCGGGCCCGGCGGATGTCGGGGGCCGACACAGCCGTCATCGTCGGCCCCGACCCCTCCGGGCGGCAGCTCGTGGTGCGGACGGCGAGCGGCGAGGGCGCCGAGCGCCTCGGAGAGCGCAGTGTGGCGGTGGAGGGATCCCTGGTCGGCAGGGCCTACGTCTCCGGCGAACCGGTGTCCACGGACCTGTCCCGTCCCGGTCGGCACGGCGCTCCGCTGCTGCACGGTATGGGCCTCGGCCCCGTCCTGCTGGTCCCGCTGGGAAGGGGGGACGCCGCGCGCGGCGTCCTGTGCCTGGGCAGGGGGGAGGGGGACGAGCCCTTCCCCTCCTCGACGGCGCGGACGCTGCAGGCCTTCGCGGAACACGCGGCGATCGCCCTGGAACTCGCGGCGGCGCGCTCGGACGCCGAGCGGGTCAGCGTGTTGGAGGACCGGGACCGCATCGCGCGCGACCTGCACGACACCGTCATCCAGCGGCTGTTCGCGGTCGCGTTGTCCCTGACGGCGGTACGGGGCCGCATCGACGACCCCGAGGCCGCCGAACGCGTCCGGAGGGCGGTGGACGACCTCGACGACACCGTCCGCCGGATCCGGACGACGATCTTCGCCCTGACCACGGTGGGCGAGGACCGTGAGAAGCCCTGGCCGCGTGACCGGTTCGTGGACGCGGTCGACGTCGCCGCCCCGTCCCTGGGCTTCGCGGTCGGGCTCCGGATGGACGGGCCCCTCGACAGCCGTGTTCCCGAACGGATCGCGGACGAGGCGGTAGCCGTGCTCCAGGAGGCGCTGTCCAACGCGGCCCGGCACGCGGGGGCCGGGCGTGTGGACGCCAGGGTGGCGGTGAACGGCGACCTGACGGTCGAGGTCCGCGACGACGGCGCGGGTCTGCGTCCCGGTGGCCGCCGCAGCGGTCTGCGCAATCTGGCCGAGCGCGCGGCGCGGCTCGGAGGGACCTTCGAGGCCGGTCCCGGCCCGGAGGGCGGGACCGTTGTGCGGTGGAGCGTCCCCCTTCCCGACGACCTCGGGTGAGGGAGCCGCCGCCCCTTCTCTCAGTCCTGGGAGCGGTGGACCACCATCACGGGACGTTCGGACCGGTACAGGACACCGCGGGCGACCCCGCCCAGGGCCAGTTGCGCGAAGCCGCGCCCGCCTCGGGCTCCCACCACGAACAGGCGCGCGTTCCGCGTGCGCGCCAGCAGGGCCCTGACCGGGTGGTCACGCGGCGCCTCGCGCACCACCTCGGTGCCCGGGTGGCGGGCCAGTACCGGCTCCAGGGCCCCCTCCAGTTCCTGGATGTGCCACCGCCGCAGCTCCTCCTCCGAGTCGGACCGGTACGGGACCATGTCGGTCGGCGCCGACCAGGCCCAGACGGCGCGTACGGGGCCGTCGCCCGCCGAGGCGGACTCCAGCGCCGCGGACACCGCGCTTCGGGAACCCGGGGAGCCGTCGACGCCCACCACCACCTCGCGCGCGTCCTCCGGAACCGGCTCGGGTCCCACCACGACCACCGGCACCCGGGCGTGCGCGGCCACCTGATCGGCCACCGAGCCCAGCCGGGTTCCGAGCAGGGCGCTGACCCCGTGCGCGCCGACCACCAGCATCGACGCCGACTCCGAATGTCGCAGCAGTCCTTGGACCGACGACGCCGCCGGACTCGTCCGGGGGACCACCTTGACGTCGGAAGCACCCGCACGGACGTGTTCGACCGTGGCCCTCACGGCCCTGTGCGCCTCGCGTTCGAGCAGGTCCGACGGTCTCATCACCAGTTTCAGGACCACGTCCGCGTCATAGACGCCGAGGACGGTGACCGTACCGCCCCGCCGTCGTGCCTCCTGGACGGCCCACTCGGCCGCCACCAGCGCGTTCTTCGACCCGTCCGTTCCGACGAGGATGTTCTCACGCACGGCGCACCTTCCCTCGAACCGCTCGTTCTCCGTCTTCGAGTGTCACGCCCGGGGCGTGGCGCACGCCACGGTCCAACGTCCGGGCGTCGGGGGCACAAGGCCTCCGGTCCCGGGACCGTGGACCCCTGGCCCGGCCACCGCCGCCGTGCTGGACTCGCCGTATGGAACCGATGATGGACGCCTGGGCGGTGACCCGTCCCGGACCGATCGCGAGCGGACCCCTGAGCCGTGTGCGCCGGCGCGTCCCCGAACCCCGGGAGCACGAGCTGCTGATCGAGGTGCTGGCCTGCGCCGTGTGCCGCACCGACCTGCACCTGGCCGAGGGAGACCTCGCGCCGCGCCGTCCGGACACGGTCCCCGGGCACGAGGTGGTCGGCCGGGTGGACGCCCTCGGGCCGCACGCGGACTCGTACGCGCCGGGGGACCGTGTCGGCGTCGCCTGGCTCGCCTCCACGTGCGGCGAGTGCGGCTACTGCCTGCGCGGTGACGAGAACCTGTGTCCGGACTCCACCTACACGGGCTGGGACCGCGACGGCGGGTTCGCCCGCTACCTGACCGCCGACGAGCGTTTCGTGCACCCCCTTCCCGAGGCACTGCCGGACACGACCGCGGCGCCGCTGCTGTGCGCGGGGGTCATCGGACACCGCGCCCTCGGCCGCGCCGAACTGCCGGAGGGCGGGGTGCTCGGCATATACGGGTTCGGTGCCTCCGCCCACCTGACCGCCCAGGTCGCCCTCGCCCGGGGGGCGACGGTGCACGTGATGACGCGGTCGCGGCGGGCCCGCGAGCTGGCCCTGGAACTGGGCTGCCACTCGGCGGCGGGCGCCTACGACACGCCTCCGGAACCGCTGGACTCCGCGATCCTGTTCGCTCCCGTGGGAGAGCTGGTGCCCACCGCGCTCAGGGCCCTCGACCGGGGAGGGACCCTCGCGGTGGCCGGTGTCCACCTGTCCGTGATCCCTCCCCTGGACTACCGGAGGCACCTGTTCCAGGAGCGTTCGCTGCGCAGCGTGACCGCCAACACCCGCGCGGACGCGCGCGAGTTCCTGGACTTCGCGTCCGGGCACGAGCTGGCGGTGACCGTGACGCCGTACCCGTTCGAGTCCGCGGACCTCGCCTTGGCGGACCTGGCCGCCGACCGGGTGGACGGGGCGGCGGTGCTGCGGCTCTGAGGACGGACTCGGGGAGCCGGCGCCGCACCGGTGGACGCGGTGGAGGCGGGCCCCCGACCGGGCGTTCGCCGACCGGGTGGGAAGGAGCCGACCACATGGACACGGGGGAGGACAGGGGCCTGGCCCTCGACCGCGTACGCGCGGCGGTCCTGGACACCGACGGAGTCATCACCGACACGGCCTCGGTGCACGCCGCGGCGTGGAAGCGCGTCTTCGACGCCTTCCTGCTCGAACGCTCCCGTGCCGAGGGCACGCGTTTCCGCCCCTTCGACATGCGCGAGGACTACCTGCGCCACGTCGACGGCCGACCGCGCGCGGAGGGGGTGCGGTCCTTCCTCGCCTCACGTGGTGTCCATCTGCCCGAGGACTCGTCGCCGGACGGAGCCGAGGGGGTGACGCCGGCTTGGCTGGCCGACCGCAAGGACGGGTACTTCCTGGACTTCGTGTCCCGGTACGGGGTCAGGGCCTTTCCCGGGACGGTGGAGTTCGTGCGCGCACTGCGCTCGGCGGGCGTGCCGGTGGCGGCGGCCTCGGCCAGCCGCAACTGTGCCAGGGTGCTGCGGTCGGCCGGGGTCGACGGCCTCTTCGACGCCCGTGTGGACGGCGTCGACGTGGCACGGCTCGGGTTGGCGGCCAAACCCGACCCGGCGCTGTTCCTGGAGGCCGCCCGTCGGGTGGGGGT
>NZ_QPFC01001230.1:0-1304 GCF_003427465.1 Nocardiopsis sp. TNDT3
GGTCCTCCACGGCGGTGGCCCCGGCGGCGGCGCCGGTGGGTTCGGGTTCGGTCTCGTCCTTGCCCGGTTCGACCGAGCGCCGGGTCGTGACCAGGAAGAACCCACCGGCGGCCAGGAGCACGACGGCGATGATGATGGCGACGAGCAAGGTGATGTCCATAGCACCTTCCAGTGTTCCAGAGTGTGCGACGCGTTCGCGTCACGGCCGGGTGGCGCGCCGGGAACGAAGCGGGTACCGGTAGGCCCCTCCCCTTCCGGGGCGCCCCGGAACCACCGGTGACAGCGGGAACTCAGGTGCCGCGGTGGCGCGTGGTGCGCAGGATGAGCACGAAGAAGGGCGCGCCGAGGAAGGCGGTGACCACGCCGATGGGCAGCTCCGCGGGGGCGATGAGCGTCCGGGCGACGATGTCCACCAGGACCAGGAAGGCGCCGCCGAGGAGCACGGTGACCGGCAGGATCGCCCGGTAGTTGGAGCCCACCAGGCGGCGCACGACGTGCGGGACGACGATCCCCACGAAGCCGATCAGGCCGCTCACCGACACGGCGGCGGCCGTGGCCAGGGACGCCGCGCCGATCACCACGATGCGCACGGCGGCCGGGTTCAGTCCCAGGCTGACCGCCTTGTCGTCGCCCAGGGCGAGCATGTCCAGCAGGTAACCGCTGGCCAGCAGGACGGCCAGTCCGACCACCGCGTACGGGGCGACCAGCCGCACGTCGTCCCAGCCGCCCCTGCCGAGTCCGCCGAGCAGCCAGGCGAAGATGCGCTGGAGTTCGTCCACGCCCATCTGCTGGACCAGGGTCTGGGCGGCGGACAGGAACGAGGAGACGGCCACGCCCGCCAGGACGAGCGCGGCGGTGCCGCCCCCGCCCGCGGTGGACCCGAGCAGGTAGGCGGCGGCCACGCCGAGCAGGGCGCCGGCGAACGCGGCGACCGGGACCAGGGCGCGCGGGGAGTCGCTGAACTGCGCGCCGAAGACGATGACCGTCGTCGCGCCGAGCCCGGCCCCGGCGGCGGCGCCGAGGAGGTAGGGGTCGGCCAGCGGGTTGCGGAACACGCCCTGGTAGGCGCCGCCCGCGGTGGCCAGGAGGGCGCCGACGAGCGCGCCCATCACCACGCGCGGAAGGCGCAGCTCCACCAGGACGGCCGCCTCCCGTTCGGTGAGGGGGGACTGCGCACCGAACGGCAGGAGACTGAGCAGGTGCCGGGCGATGTCGGCCGCGGAGAGGGAGGCCGCTCCGGCGGAGACGCCGAGCAGGGCCGCCGCGAGCAGCGCGACCGACCCGCCCGCGACCCACCCCAGGGG
>NZ_QPFC01001231.1:0-1862 GCF_003427465.1 Nocardiopsis sp. TNDT3
CGGGGCGGGCCGCCAACGCGGCCCGGACCGCGGTCGTGTGGGACGCCCTCGTCGGACTGCTGGACCGGCTCGGGGACGGGCCCCTGGAGATCGTCGACGCGGGCGGGGGCACCGGCGGCGCCGCCGTCCCCCTGGCCGAACTCGGCCACCGGGTGACCGTGGTCGAGCCCAGCCCCGACTCGCTCGCGGCCCTGGAGCGCCGCGCCGCCGAGCGGGGCGTGTCCGTGCGCGGGGTCCAGGGGGAGACCCGCGACCTGGCCGCCCTGTTCGCGCCGGCCAGCGCCGACCTCGTCCTGGTGCACAACGTGCTGGAGTACGTGGACGACCCCGCCGCGGCGCTGCACGACGTGGTCGGCATCACCCGCGAGGGCGGTGCGGTGAGCCTGCTGGTCACCAACGCGGTCGCCGGAGCCCTGCACCGCGCGCTGGCCGGACACATCACCGAGGCCCACCACCTGCTCGGCGACCCCGACGGGCGCTGGGGCGAGGGCGACCCGATGCCGCGCCGTTTCACCCGCCAGCAGGTCCTGGAGCTGATCGGCCGGGCCGGGCTGTCCGGGGAGAGCGTCCGCGGCGTCCGCGCGTTCGCCGACCTCGTGCCCGGGCACGCCTGGGAGGGCGACGCCCACGCCGGGCAGCACCTGGTGGAGCTGGAGAGGGCCGCCGCCGAGCACCCCGAGCTGATCGGCATCGCCACCCAGCTGCACGTCGTCGCGCACCGCTCCTGAACCCCGGTACCGGGGGCCGGGGCGCCCCCGGCACGGCATAACCTGGCTGTATGAGCCGACGCCAACTGGAACGCGGCGCCGCGATGCGGGGCATGGTCTCCCCGGAGGGCATCGCGGCGCTGGACGCGGACTTCCCCGCGGACGGCTCCGGACCGGACGGCGACTGCCACATCCTGCACCTGGACATGGACGCGTTCTTCGCGAGCGTCGAACAGCTGCGCCATCCCGAGGCGCGCGGACGCCCGGTCATCGTGGGCGGCACCGGTCCGCGCAGCGTGGTCTCCTCCGCCGACTACCTCGCCCGCGCGCACGGCGTGCACTCGGCCATGCCCATGGCGCGGGCCCTGCGCCTGTGCCCGGACGCCCTGGTCTTCCCGCCCGACGGCCGCGCCTACCGCCAGGCGTCGGAGGCCGTCATGGACATCCTGCGCTCGGTGACGCCGCTGGTGCAGCCGCTCTCCCTGGACGAGGCCTTCCTGGACGTGTCCGGCGCGCGCCGCCGCCTGGGCGGGCCGGTGCGCATCGCCGCGATGATCCGCGAGCGGGTGCGCCGGGAACAGCGCCTGACCTGCTCCGTGGGCGTGGCCGCCACCCGCTTCACCGCCAAGCTCGGCTCCACGCACTGCAAGCCCGACGGCCTGCTCCTGGTGCCCACCGCCCACGTGCGCGGTTTCCTGGACCCGCTGCCGGTCGGGGCGCTGCCCGGGGTGGGGGACCGGACCGAGCAGACCCTGGCCCGGCTGGGCGTGCGCACGGTCGGGCAGCTGGCCCGCTACGAGCCGGACCTGCTGCGCATGGAGCTGGGCGACAAGGCCGGGACCCGCCTGGCCGAGCTGTCCCGGGGGGTGGACACCAGCCCGGTCGTGCCCGAGTCCCCGGACAAGAGCATCGGCTCGGAGGAGACCTTCGACGAGGACGTGGCCGACCCCGAGGTGGTGGACCGCGAGCTGCTGAGGCTGGCCGAGAAGGTCGGGCGCCGCCTGAGGGCCTCGGGGCAGGCGGGACGCACGGTGAGCGTGAAGCTGCGCCGCGGCGACTTCTCCACCATCACCCGGGCACGGACCCTGGCCGAGGGCACCGACGTGGCCCGCGAGATCAGCGCCGTCGCCCGCGAGCTCTACACCGCCTCCGGGT
>NZ_QPFC01001232.1:0-1122 GCF_003427465.1 Nocardiopsis sp. TNDT3
GCTCCCGTGACGGGGTCGGGCCGACGCGCGTCGCGGGCCCCGCGGCGCTCAGGCGGTGCGCCCCTCCTCGGGCAGGACCTCCAGCTCCACGAGCATCTCCCGTCCCAGGGACTCGCCCAGCTCGGCGTCCTCGTCCCCCTCCGGTTCGACGCGCAGCGCGAACGTGTACAGGTCCTCGCCGCGCTCGACCCAGCCGACCCACCAGCCCGGCGCGGGGTCGGCCTCCCGGCCCCGCCCGGCCTTGGCGTGGAGGGCGTAGCCGTCGCCCTCCTCCAGGAGGGCGAGTGCGCGCACCGCCTCCTGGTGCGCGTCGTCCACGGGCAGTTCGTCGCGGGCCAGCCTGGCCAGGAAGGCGGTCTGCTCCATCGCGGAGATCTCCAGCGGCCCCTCCAGCCAGAAGCGGTCCAGCGCGTTCGCGTCGCCCACCGAACGGTTGCCGTAGTCCAGCCGGTCCACCCAGGCCGCCATCGGCCCGTGCCCGACCCGGCGGGCCACCTCCTGGTAGACGGGGACGTTCGAGTCGGGCAGGGCCTCGCGCGGGGCCGTGTCCCGCTCCCGCCGGTCGGCGGACCGGGATCCGCCCCCGTGGGGCACCACCTCGTCCACGTCCCCGACCGCGCCCGTCTGGAGCCCCACCAGTGTGCTGACGAGGTCGAAGGTGGACGCGGGGACCGCGCGCTCGCGGGCCCGCTCCGGACCCACCACGGTCGCCTCCCGCTCCATCACGTCGTGGAGCACGAAGGTGCCCTCCACACCCGCGTCGGCGAACACCGCTTCCAGGTCCTCGCGCTCGACGGCGGCCACGTCGCCCCGCGTCAGGGGCGGGGGCCCGGCCTCCGCCCCCTCCCGGGCGTGCCCGTCCGGCTCCCGCGGTCCGTCCACGGCCCCGGCGCACCCCGTGCCCGCGGCCAGGGACAGGACGCATCCGGCCGCGAGCGAGCGCGCCGTCCTCCCGGTGTCGGTTCGCATCCGTCTCCCTCCCCGGTCGGTACTCTCCGCACACGCTAATCCCCGCGTTCCCGCTCCAGGGTGGAGGCGGACGGAGTGTCGAAGACCGGAGGGGGCGCGGCGGACACGGCGCGGACGGCGCGCGACGGCGCCGCTCACGGGTGCCGCGCGGGA
>NZ_QPFC01001233.1:0-1394 GCF_003427465.1 Nocardiopsis sp. TNDT3
GCGGCGGGGCCGTCCCCGCGTGCGCGAGACGCGTTCCCTAGGACGGCAAGGTAGAGGGCACCATCACGGGCCACCCCCGCGTGCGCGGGGCGCGTGCTTCCCGAACCGCGGGCCTACCCCTCGCGCAGGATCCTCACCAGGCGGGTCGTCCGCTCCTTCGCCGCGTTCTCCCGCACACCGGTCTCCAGCCCGCCGCCGGTCGCGTCCACCAGCGACACGTGCCGCGTCGCCCGGGTCAGCGCCGTGTACACCTGTGGCCGCGACACCGGCACCTCCGGCGGGAACACCGCCACCACGGCGGGCCACCGGCCCCCGTGCGCGGCGGCCACCGTCACCGCCCAGCCCGGGCGCAGCGCCGCCGGGTCGGTCACCTTCACCCGACCGCCGCCGACCAGCTCCACCACGGCACCGCCGCCCACCTCGCGCAGATGACCGGTGTCACCGGGCCCGTAGCCGGGGCCCTCCGCCGTGAACAGCACCCGGTCGCCCACGTCGAACCCGCCGTGCGCACCCGGCCCCGGGTTCAGCCTCTCCTTGCACGCGGCGTTGACCGCCCGCGCACCGGCCGGGCCGTCCTCCCGCGCGGTCACCACCTGCACGTGCTCGGCCCCGATCCCCAACGCGCGCGGAATCGAGTCCGTCACCAGCTGCACCACCCGGTGCACCGCCTCCTCTGCCGACGCCGCCGGAACCCGCACCACCTCGCGTCCGGGCGCCTCCACCTCGGGAACCCCGCCCGAGGCCACGCCCGCCGCCAGCTCCGCGATCGGCCCCGGCGCGTCGTCGTCGGCCACCTCGGCCACGTGCGCGGTCCGCGACGCGGCGATGTCCACCACCACCTGGCCCGGTGTCGCCGAGGGCGCCTGGTTCGGGTCGGCCAGCAGCACCAGGTGCGCGTCGTCCGCGCACACCGAAGCCAGTTCGGCGGCACGGGCCGCGCCCACCGACATCGCCTCGCACAGCACCACGAGACCGGCCTTCAACGGGGCCTGCGCCAGGAGCGCGGGCAGCGACACCGCCCGCACGGGGGACTGACCGTCCTCGCCGGGCCCCTGCTGGTCCTGCTGTCCCTCGTGGCTCTGTTGACCCTCCTGGCCCTGTTGTACCTGCTGACTCCGCTGTTCCGGCTGCTCCCGGCTCTCCCGCGCTTCGCCAGCCTCTTCGGACTCCTGCGCGTCCGGAGCCTCCTGCGTCGCCGGGGTTTCCTGCGAGTCCGGAGTGTCTTGTGTCTCCGAAGCCACCTGTGTGTGCGAAGCCCCCTGCGCATCCGAGGCCGCCTCAGCGCTCTCGTCCCCCCGCGCCGCTTCGTCCTCCCCGGCACCCCGGGTCTCCTCGGCGGCCCCGGCCTCCGGTGCCCCTCCGGCACCCCCGGAAACCCGCGCTCCCTCGGAACC
>NZ_QPFC01001234.1:0-2531 GCF_003427465.1 Nocardiopsis sp. TNDT3
GGCGCGGGAACCGACCACGCGCCGTGCGGCCCACCTGTCAGGGACGCAGCACGACCGGGAACTCCCTCAGGCTGGTGACCGAGAGCGCGGACTGCACCCGCAGCTCCTCGTCGGGGACGGCCAGCCGCAGGTCCGGGAAGCGCTCGAAGAGCATCGGCAGGATGATCCCGGCCTCCAGCCGCGACAGCGGCGCCCCGGGGCAGATGTGCGGGCCGTACCCGAAGGTGATGTGGCGCCCCTGGGTGCGCTGCGGGTCGAAGACGGACGGGTCCGGGTCCTCACCGAACTCCGCGCGGTCGCGGGTGGCCGCGCCGTAGTGCGTCATCAGCGCCTCGCCCTTGCGGATGGTCTGTCCGCCGACCTCCACGTCCTCGGTGGCGAAGCGGAACATCATGACGTTGTTGGGCGGGTCGTAGCGCAGCGTCTCCTCGATGACCTGCTCCCACGTCACCTTGTCCGCCTTGAGCAGGGCGAACTGGTCGGGGTGGGCGAGCAGGGCGCGCACCACGTTGTTGAGCAGGTTGACGGTGGTCTCGTGCCCGGCCGCCACCACCGTCAGCAGGGTGATGGTGACCTCGGTGTCGCTGAGGGAGTCGCCGTCCTCCCGGGCCCTGAGCAGGTCGGCGGTGAAGTCGTCGTGCTCGTCCAGGCTGGCGCGCTTGCGGGCGACCATCTCGGCGAAGAACTGGAACAGGGCGCCGTAGATCCGCAGGTGCTCGCCCTCCTCGGTGGTGCCGGAGAAGAGCTTGGCGTACATCTCGCCGAGCTGGGCGTACTCGGCCTCAGCCACCCCGTACAGTTCGCCGATCACCCCCATGGGGACCCGGAAGGTGAACTCCGACTTCAGGTCCAGGGGTTCGTGCGCGCGCGGCTCCAGGGCGTCCAGCGCCCGGGCGGTGATCTCCTCGATGCGCGGGCGCAGGCGCTCCACCCGGCGCGCCGAGAACGGGCTGGCGGTGAGTCTGCGCATGCGCCGGTGGGCGGCGCCGTCCTGGGCCAGCATGTTGGAGCTGTCGGTGGGGATCGTGCCCATCAGCGGCCAGCCCTCGGGGACCCGGCCGCTCTGGTAGTCGTCCCAGTGGTCGACGCTCTTGACGAACCGGGGGTCGTTGAGGGTGGCGCGGCTGACCTCGTGGTGGGTGGTGGCCCAGGCGCGGACCCCGCCGGGGAGTTCGACCCGGGTGACGGGTCCGGCCCGGTGGAGGCGTTCGCGGTCGGCCTGCACGTCGTCGGGCACGGCGTGCACCAGCGGGACTCCGTCGGGGGTGTGCTGGACGGGGCAGGGCATCACAGGACTCCTTGTGGGGGTGTGGGGGTGAAGGTGACCGGCAGTGACACGACTCCCCGCACCCAGGGCGAGGGCCGCCAGCGGACCTCCTCGGCGGGGATGGCCAGTTCCACGTCGGGCAGGCGGTCCAGCAGCACCTCCACCGCCGTGACCGCCATGACCTCGGCGATCCCCTGCGCGGCGTGGGGGCAGCTGTGCTCGCCGTGGGAGAAGGACAGGTGGGCGTGGTTGCCCCGGACGGCCGAGGAGCGCTCGCCGGTGTGCAGCCGGGGGTCCTTGTTGGCCGCGGCGTAGCCCAGCAGGAGCAGGTCGCCCCTGCGGATGACCCTGCCGTCCAGCTCGACGTCGCGGGCGGCGAAGCGCCCGGCGTTCATCTGGGACGGGGAGTCCTCCCACAGGACCTCGGCCAGGGCCTCGCGGACGCTGCTGCGGGCGCCCGCCATGGAGGCGGAGAAGCGGTCGTCGGTGAGCATCAGGCGCAGCGCGTTGCCGATCCACTCGGAGGTGGTCTGGTGGGCGCCGCCCAGGACGGCGACCAGTTCGGCGACCAGGTCCGCGTCGCCGTAGCCCGCCGGGTGGGCGATCATCCGGGACACCACGTCGGGTCCGGGGTCTGCGCGGCGGGAGGCGACGAGCCGGGTGAACTCGGCCACGATCTCGACGTGGGCCCCGACCGCGTCGGGACCGGCGTCGAACATGGTGCCCATCAGGGTGGTGACCGCCTCGCCGCGTTCGTCGTCGAGGCCGTACATCCAGCACAGGACCAGGGACGGGAGCCGCTGCGCGTAGTGCGTGCGCAGGTCGGTGCCGCTGGAGGCGCAGAACCCGTCGACGAGGCGGTCGGCCAGGCGTGCGGTGACCGCGCGCAGCTCGTGCGGGTCGGCCCCGTTCAGGGCGTCGTTGACCGCGGCGGTGCGGCGCCGGTGCTCCTCGCCCTCGGCGGACAGCAGGTTGGGCTGGGGCGCGAGCACCGGCAGCAGCGGCCAGTCCCGCGGCACCCGGTCCCAGGCGTTCCAGCGGCGGGGGTCGCGCGCGAACACCTCGGGGGTGTTGAGGACGTGGTGGAGCTCGTGGTAGCCGATGACCAGCCACGCGGGGACGTCGCCCTCCATGAGCACGGGCACGACGGAACCGTGTTCGGCGCGCATGGCCCGGTAGGAACCCTGGGGGTCGGCGTTGAAGCGGGGGTCGTACAGCCGGACGGGGTCGGCCACTCTCGGTCCTCCGGGAGAAGGGGGTGGGC
>NZ_QPFC01001235.1:0-1301 GCF_003427465.1 Nocardiopsis sp. TNDT3
GTCCGGCGCGTTCGCCGGACCGGGCGCGGCGCGCTCAGGGGGTGTTCCACCGCCCGGCGGGGTCGCCCGGCCGGGCTCTCCCCCGTGTTCCGGGCGGCCGTTTTCCTCGCTCAAGACCTGCTCCGTAAGTCGCTCGGCTGTGGGACGGCACGGGACCGGCCGGAGCCCTAGAGGAACCCCAGCCGGGACAGACCGCGGTGCACGCGGGCCCAGAAACCCGAACCCGGCCCGGGCAGCGCGGACACGGCGGACGAGGCCAGCCCCGCGGGGGCGTCCGCGAGCACCGTGTAGACGAAGCCGTTCGCCTGCCACATGCTCTGGTACTGGCCCGCGTCACCGCCGAAGATCGTGCCGTGTTGTGGTGTGACGCCGCTTCCCCCCGTCCCGGTTCCGGCGTATCCGTTCGGTTCTGTGGGGGAATGCTTGCTGCCCAGCTTCCCACGTTGGGTGAAAACCGACACCTGGGACAGACCGTCCGAGTAGACGGCGTGCACCACGCGGTGCCCGCCGTGCTCGGTGGACCGGGCGTCGACCAGCCGCAGGTTCCAGGCCAGGTACTCCGGGAGGGGCCACTCCTCCGCGCGCAGGTCCGCGCGCTCGGTGCGGGTGAGGGTGTCGCTCCAGGGGGAGTCTCCGAGCGCCTCCTCCGGCCAGTCCTCCTCCCCCAGTTCGAGCCCCGTGAGGCGGAAGCCGATCGCGTGCTCGCCGCCGGTGCCGTAGACGGTCCGGCCCAGGAGCAGGCCGGTGGCGGTGTCCACCCAGAACCGCCCGGCGACGGTGCCGTCGGCGTGCCTGGCCTCCACCAGGCGGGCCTCCCGGCCGTCCAGGCGGGCGGGGCCCGCGTCCGAGACGGCGTAGGTGTCGCCGAGCATGCTGAGCAGGCGGTCGTCCAACGACTCCAGGGCCGAGGACGCGTCCACCACCAGGGCGGACTCCTCGTCTCCGACGGGCGCCAGGGCGATGCCGTCGCCGGGCCTGTTCACCACGCGCACGCGCAGCGTCCGGCCCTCGGCGGACTGCCCGCCCTCCGTGTCCTCCGGTCCGGTGACCTCGCGCACGGCCGAGTAGGCGACCTCGTCCTCCGCTGCGGCGGCGCGGTGCAGCACCGACATCCCGTCGTCCTCCCCCTCGGCCGGGACGGCGGTGGGATGGGGGTGCGCGGCGGCCGTGAGCAGCAGCGCGCACAGCAGTGCCACGACGAGGATCGTGACCGGGGCGGAGCGCGCGGAGGAGGGTTCCTCCGCGCTCACCGGGTGGTTTCGGTGGGGCCGTGGGGGGCTTCGGCGGCGGTGGGCCGCGCG
>NZ_QPFC01001236.1:0-3349 GCF_003427465.1 Nocardiopsis sp. TNDT3
GGGCGGCGCGCCGGAGCCGACCGCGCGGGAAGGCGCGGTGGAAGCGGCGGGCCGCCGGGGCGCCGTGCCCGTGTGCGGCCCGTCCCGTGGCCCTCACGGAAGGGGAGGCCCCGGGACGGGAGGACGGGAACCCGTGCCCGGGATCCTCAGCCCCTGCCGGGCGGCATCGGCACGAACGCGCTGGTGCGCCGGGCGTACTCCGCCCAGCCGGGCCGACCGGACATGTGCTCGTCCAGCAGCCGCTGCCCCGACCCCCGGGTCAGCAGGTAGGTCATCACCACGGGCGCGGGCAGGGTGAGCAGCACCCACCACGACCCCGACAGCGCGACCAGGAACAGCCCCCACCACACGCAGGCGTCGCCGAAGTAGTTGGGGTGGCGGGTCCACGCCCACAGGCCGCGGTCCATGATCCGCCCGCTGTTGGCGGGGTCGCGCTTGAACCGGGTCAACTGGGCGTCGCCCACCGTCTCGAACACGAACCCCAGCAGCCACACGGCCGCACCGGCGACGGCAAGCCACACCTGCGGGGAGCCGAGGAGGGGCGCGTCGGTGTGCACCGCCACCTGGACCGGCATGGCGACGATCCACACCAGGAACCCCTGGAGCAGGTAGACCACGCGCAGGGCGTAGGCGTCGCGGTTCCCGGGCGCCCCGGACAGCAGGCGCTCGTAGCGGGGGTCCTCGCCCTTGCCCCGGGAGCGCAGCCCGATGTGCGCGGCCAGGCGCAGCCCCCACACGGCGGTGAGCCCGGCCAGCAGCCAGGAGCGGGCGGGGTCGCCCGAGGCGGTCAGGACGCCGACCGCCGCCACGGCGGTGAACCCGAGCCCCCAGGCCGCGTCCACCACGCTGTGCCTGCCCAGGCGCAGCGCGAGGGCGAAGGTCGCGAGCATGAGCGCCAGCACGGCCAGGGCGGACAGCCCCAGGGTGAGGGGGAGCGCGGAGACGTCCATCAGCGGCTCCCGGCGCGGTCCGGGCGCACGGCCAGGATCTGGTCCACTCCCATGCGCCCCTCCTCGAAGGCGAGCGCGCCCCCGGCCAGGTAGAGCCGCCACACGCGGGCGGTCTCGGGTCCGGCCAGGGCCACCAGCTCGTCGAAGCGGCGCTCCAGCACCTCCAGCCAGGCGCGGGCGGTGCGCACGTAGTGCTCGCGCATGGCCCGCACGCCGCGCACCTCCAGTCCGGCCCCCTCCAGCAGCCCGACCGTCTCACCCAGGGGGCGCATGTGCATGTCGGGGGCGATGTAGCGCTCGATGAACGGGCCGCCGCCGGGTTGGGCGCCGCGCCGCGACATCTGCTGGACCAGCAGGCGCCCGCCGGGGCGCAGCCGGTCGTGCAGGCGGCGGGCGAAGGGCGCGTACTCGTCCCGGCCCACGTGCTCGCCCATCTCGATGGCGGCCACGGCGTCGAAGCCGTCGTCGGTGACGTCGCGGTAGTGCTGGAGGCGCACCTCGACCAGGTCGGACAGGCCCTCCTCGCGGACGCGGGCCGCGACGTGGTCGCGCTGGCGCGCGGAGAGGGTGACGGCGGTGACGCGCGCTCCGTGGTGGCGGGCGGCGTGCAGGGTGAGCGATCCCCAGCCGCACCCCACGTCGAGCAGGCGGTCGCCCTCGCCCAGGCGCAGTCCGCGGCAGACGAGGTCGAGCTTGTCGCGCTGGGCGTCGGCGAGGGTGTAGCCGGGGTCGTCGCTGGTCCAGTAGGCGCACGAGTAGGCCATGGACTCGTCCAGGAGCAGCTCGTAGAGGTCGTTCCCGGCGTCGTAGTGGTGGGAGACGGCCGCGGCGTCGCGCTCGCTGGAGTGCGGGCGTCCGCGCAGGCGCGCCTCGGCCGGAGGGACGGGCGGCGGGGAGCCCACCACGCCCAGGGCCAGGAGGGTGCGGGCCGCGCGGGCCCACTCGGCGGGGCCGGGCAGCGAGGTGCCGTTCTCGCGCACGCTCGCCCACACCCGGCTCAGGGCGTCGGTGAGGTCGCCCTCCACGTCCAGCGATCCGGTGACGTAGGCGCGGGCCAGGCCCAGCTCGCCGGGGCGGGCCAGGATGTGGCGCAGGGCGTCGCGGTCGCGCAGCACGGCCAGCGGGGCGTCGGCGGGACCGGCCTCGCTGCCGTCCCAGGCGCGCAGCCGGACGGGGAGCACGCCGTTGAACAGCCCGGCGGCCAGGGGCGCGAGGAAGTGGGCGGCTCCGCGGGGCGGGGCGGGGGTCGCGGTGGTGCTCATCGGGCCTTCTCCATGGTGATCTGCTCGACGTCGATGATTCCGGACAGGAAACCGGCCTCGCAGTAGGCGAGGTAGAAGGACCACATGCGGCGGAAGGTGGCGTCGAAGCCGAGGGCCTCCACCTGTTCGGCGGCGTCGGTGAAGTTCTCGCGCCACACGCGCAGGGTGTCGGCGTAGTCGCGGCCGAAGGAGAGCCGGTCGGTGATGCGCAGGGAGGTGCCCGCCCGCAGTCGCTCCTCGACGGCGGTGACCGAGGGGATGAGTCCGCCGGGGAAGACGTACTTGTGCATCCAGGTGTAGGAGCCGCGCGAGGCGCGCATCAGGGCGTGCTCCATGGTGATGCTCTGGAGGCCCACGCGTCCGCCGGGGCGCACGAGCCGGTCCAGGGCGGCGAAGTAGACGGGCCAGTAGCGCTCGCCGACGGCCTCGATCATCTCCACGCTGACCACGGCGTCGTAGGTTCCGGTGACGTCGCGGTAGTCGCACAGGCGGATGTCGACCAGGTCGGAGAGCCCGGCTGCGGCGACGCGTTCGACGGCCAGGTCGCGCTGTTCGGCGGAGAGGGTGACGGTGGTGACGCGGGCGCCGCGGCGGGCGGCGCGCACGGCCAGCTCGCCCCAGCCGGTGCCGATCTCCAGCAGCTCGACGCCCTCGGCCACGCCCACGGCGTCCAGGAGGCGGTCGGTCTTGCGCTCCTGGGCGCGGGGCAGGGTGTCGCGGTCGCGGGCCTCGCCGTCCTCGAACAGCGCGGAGGAGTAGGTCATCGTCCGGTCGAGGAAGAGGCCGAAGAGGTCGTTGGACAGGTCGTAGTGGTGGCTGATGTGGCGTCTGGACCCGGCGCGGGTGTTGCGGTCCGAGGCGGGTCTGCGGGGCAGGGTGACGTGGCGCAGGGGCTGGAGGGGGCGCGGCACGAGGTTGTCGTAGTCAGCGGCCAGGCGGGTGAGCAGTGCGACCAGGTCGGGCGAGTCCCACTCCCCGGCCATGTAGGACTCGCCGAAGCCGATGAGGCCGCCCGCGGCCAGACGGCGGTGGAAGGCGTCGGGGTCGCGCAGCTCCAGGACGGGCGCGCCGTCGTCGGCGGCGGGCGCGGCGGAGCCGGTGCGCACGCGCACGCCACCGCGCGCTCGGGCGTGCGCG
>NZ_QPFC01001237.1:0-4804 GCF_003427465.1 Nocardiopsis sp. TNDT3
CCCCCCCCCCCCCCCCCACCCCTCCCTCTCCAAACGGTAACCCCTTGCTCTCCACATAAATCTTGAAGGGAGTTCGTCTTGAGGTTCTTCTACGGCATATTCTGTGCCTTCTCTCAGGTATTGAGCACTTTTGTTGCGGTTCTCTTCCTCGTGTCCCATGTCATGCACATCCTCCCCGTGGTGGGCAACCCTGAGCCAGTGCCGGAGGAAACTGTCTATCTGCTCCTGGGGCCGTTCGGGCTGGTATTCTTTATTGGCGTGGTGGCTGCTCGGAAGATCGCTCGCGGCGTGAACCTGGCCTTCGGTCTCGCTAGCCTCTCTGTCGCGGAGATCGTAGTCCACCTTTTCGGTGTGGATGCGTCTCCAGCACTTTTGGTGGTGCTAGTCGGAACTGCTGTTGGCGCTTGCGCATCAGGGGCGTTTGAGAACATGGGTTCGTTCCTGGGTTTTTTCGGTGCCTTTATCGCCGGGTATTTCCTGGAAAAAGGGCTGGAAACTTCGGGGAAGGACGTTCTGTCCTTCTGGCAGGGGCAGGGAGATGTATTCCTTCACGTCCCCATGGCTGCTGCCCTAGTTATCGTTGCGGTGCATGTCGTGTGGGGATTTCTCACTTACTCCGGTGAGGACGACCCCGTGGACACGACCGCCCAGGACCTTGCATCCCTTTACGCGGATGGCTGACCATCCAGCTACTCGGCCTGGAGCGCCCAAGCCGACTTCTGGGGAGGGCGCAGCACGCCGTTCCCTCGTCCCCTGGCGTGGTGGGGCTGGTGTTGCGGCGGGGACGGCGTATCGCCTCAAAGCCGTGGCCAGGCCGGCGCGGAGCATGATGCCGAGGTGGTCCGCCTGGTCCCGGTTCTGCTGAAACCCTCGGTGGAGACGACCTGCGCTAAGGATCTCGAGTCACCATTTGAAACCGTCCCGGAGTTCTTCCCAGAAGGTTTTACGGGGGGCGGGTGGAGGGACAGGAAAACCCATAGATCGAAGGAACTCGCGATCTGGGCTTCCCCAGGTGGTGCCATCAACTGTGTGATAAGTGATAAAATGGTGTCTCGCCTCATAATGGAAGTAGTCCAGGTCTTCTCGCGAGAGCATTGCACCCTGTCGGTCAAACCAGTCTGAATAGCCACAATGATGACAGCGCCAGCTCAGTCGGTGCAGCTGTTGATCGTAACTGACGGTCGCGAGGATCTCTCGGCTGTATATCCAATTGTTGGAAGCGGAATCCCACCCGTTTTGCAGGTCTCCCCATATAAGAAAACTGCTATCGCTCATACAATCAGGATCGTTGACTGAGGGGGTGCGACGCAAGATGGCTTCCAAGTTACTTATTGGCTACCTTGCGGCTTGCCATAGCTTCGGGAGAAGTCCTCGCGCTCGACGGTGTCGCTGCTCTCGAAGCACACGAACACCGGCACGTTGTCCTGCATCCAGCGCTTCACCGGGCCACATCCCTTCCTCGTAGGATCGGTCTCAGCCGCTCAGGGCCAGGCGGTTGCCCATGTTCAGGCGGATGTCGCCGTAGGGGTTCATGTTCGAGGAGAACAGCGGCGTGAGCCCGCGCCGGTCCTCGGCCGTCAGCGCGTTCTCCCATTCGGGTTCGGCCAGCACTTCCTGGAGCATCAGCGTGTTCACGTACACCAGGCACGCCTGGAGGATGTGCAGGGCGAGCATGGTCAGCTCCTGCTCCTCGCGGCGGTTGGAGGACAGCTCACCCGTCTTGCCGTAGAGGATCTCGCCGTGGATGCCGTGGGAGTTCTCCACCACGTTCAGCCCCGACCCCACCTCGTACTGCAAGTCGCGGTCGCGCAGGTAGCGCGCGCAGAACGCGGTCTTCTCCGCCCGGCCCACCTCCAGCATCGCCGCGTAGGTGGGGTGGGAGGCGTTGCGGGTGAAGCGGCGCAGGATCGCCTCGGTGGAGGCGGTGCCCAGCCGGATCGCGGTGGCGTACTTGATCATCTGGTCGTACTGCTGGGCGATCAGGTCCCAGCGGATCGGCCGGGTCATCGCCGGACGCAGCAGGGGATAGGTCTCCAGGTCGCCGCGGTCGGGCTGGTAGAGCTTGACGCGGTTGATCTGCTTGATGCGCGGCAGCAGCTTGAACCCCAGCAGCCGGGTGATGCCGAACCCGATCTCGGACTGGCCGTGGGAGTCGACGTAGTTGGCCTCCACGTTCATCGAGGTGCCGTGCCGCATCGCCCCCTCCACCATGGCGTGCACCTCAGAGGCCGAGCACGACAGCAACTGGGAGTGCACGGCCATCGACCGCTCCTCGATGTGCCAGTAGATGAGCACCCCCCGGCCCCCGTACCGGGAGTGCCATTCGGTGAACAGGTTCTGGTCGAAGGCCTTGACGTGCGTGGAGTCCGACCCCACCGCTGTCGACCCCTGCCCCCAGATCGCCTCCGAGCGGATGGCGAAGGTCGCGTTGGCAATGGCGCGGGCGGCGTTGCGCGCCCCCTCGATGGTGAAGTAGCGGCGCCGGATGTAGCGCAGGTCGTCCTCGGAGTAGGCGTGCTCGCCCGCAGCCGCCCGGCGCAGCCCGGTGTTGGTGCCGTAGGCGTAGATCACCAGGATCAGGCGCTCCCACAGCTCCTCTGTCGTGATGGCCTCGCGGGTGCCGACCCCGGTGAACGCCTCCAGCATCCCGGTGCGCAGCGCGGTCTCCTTGAGCATGTCCAGCAAAGGGACCACACCCCACTTGGCGCGCACCGCCTTCTTCAACCGTCGCAGGTTGCGCGGCTCGGCACGCGCCTCCAACGGCGTCAGGCTGATCGCCCCCGTCTTGCGTTCGGCGACCTCCACCCACCCCAGGCGGGGCAGCGCGTCGTTGAGCCCGGCCAGCTCGGTGACCATGTCGCCGCGCAGGCGCGCGATGAATTCCTCCGGGTCCAGGGGCTGGTTCAACTTCCGGTAGTTCTCAACCCTCTTGTCAGCGAAGTCGGCCGGGAGGTCCTCGTCCGGGTTACGCCACCGGTCGGCGCCCACCACCCAGATCTCCTTGCAGCGCAACTGCTCGCGCAGGGTCTGGAACACCCCGCACTCATACACGGTGCGCAGCACCCGCGACCGGCCGCGTTTGTCGGTGCGGTGCAGCAGCTCGCGCAGCTCGAAGGGGATCACCCCGTCGACGGGGATGTGCTCACCGGCGTCGTAGTAGGGGCGGTTGTTGGTGACCTCCCGGTAGCGGCAGATCAGCTCCAGGGCCTTGACCAGCGGGCGGTGCACGTCGTTGGAGGAGTGGAACTCCAGCACGTCCAGCAGTTGGAGCAGCCCCACGCGGTAGTGGTTGGAGTAGGAGGACTTGAACACCCGCTGCTTGTGCTGGCGGTAGCTGGTGCCCTTGGACCGGAACTCGGCCAGCAGGTCCTGGAGCGTCTGCTCGCCGCCGGCGGCCGGGTAGACCACCTCGCGCACCAGCGACTCGGGCGAGCCCACGGAGGCCTCGGCGATGCGGAAGAGGATGTCCTCCTTGCCCGAGACCCGCTTGAGGTCGCGGACGAACTCTTCGGTCACGACCTTCTCCGCACGGGCATTGATCTTGTGCACGGTCGAAATCACCAGGTCGACCAGGGTGTCAGTGATCTCCCGCTCACGTGACCACAACAGCGCCCCCAGAAGGCACACCTTGATCTCAGGCGGGTGGCCGCGCAGGTGCGAGGGAGCCTCGGCCGCAGCCCGGTCCCGCCACGCGGCCACCATCTTGGCGGGGATGCGCGCGAAGGCCCGGTGCGGCACACTCACGGCCCGCACCGCTTCCAGTTTCGTCTTCTCCGCGATCAGCGTCTTGAGGCTGACGTTACCCGGCGCGTCCTTGATCTGCGCGTACACCTCGGGCCCCTCCCCATCCGCCGGTGTCTCGTCGGGGTCGTCGCTGGCCTGACCGATCAGCGTGAGCATCCGCTCCACGACCTCGGCGGGCACCTCGCCCGCCGCGCGGGCCATCATCTGATCCTCGGCCTGGCTCAGCGCCGAGCGCACGATCCGCTCGATGCGGGTCTTCTCCGGCGGCTCGATCAGCTCCTCTTTGCAGTGCTCCAGCAGGCGCTGGCGCACCCGGTCGGGGTTGCGCTCCTGGTCGCACACGTTCTCGGCCAGCCACCGCGTGACCTTCTCGGCGTCAGGGACCGAGCACTCGCCGAAGCCGGTGAAGTCGCGGATCTCGGTGCGGTTCCGCTTGGCCGAACGCCCCTGCCAGTCGTAGAAGGCGATCTCGGAAGGGGTGACCTTGGCCTGCTTGGCCACGTGCGCGATGGCGTTGTCGGGCACCTCGCCGCGGCCGCGCGGGAACCGGCCGCGCCAGAGCAGGAAGCGCAGGGTCACCGCGAACCCAAGCCGGGTCGCCCCGGACTTGTTCCGCAGCAGCTTCAGCTCGTCGGCGGTGAGGGTGAAGGCGTCGAGGAGTTCGTCCAGGTCCAGATCACGCGCCACCTCTACCGCTCCCCACCGGCCTGCCGTCTTCCCCGGGTGGTCCGCCCGGTCATGAACGATCTTCCGTGGGATCGGAGTCGGCTGTCTGGAGAACGCCTAAGTTACTCGCGAGTTAGTTGGCACCTGGTGACACGCTCCTTACCGACACCCCTGGGTGCGGCCACCATCAACAACCGCCTGGCCGCCGTGGACGCTTTCTTCGCCCTGCGCGGGTCGGGCCGCCCGGCGGTGGTGCGCGAACACCTGGCCAGGCCGAGCGCACCCCGCGCCCTGGACCAGCGCACGCTGTTGCGCCTCCTGCGCACCGTGGCCCGCGACGCCACCATCCGGGACCGGGCCATCTGCCACCTGGCCTACTACGCCGGGCTCCGGG
>NZ_QPFC01001238.1:0-1945 GCF_003427465.1 Nocardiopsis sp. TNDT3
CCGGCCGGTCGGCACTGCCCCGGTCGGTCAGCGCCGCTCCGGTGCGCCGTCCAGCGCGCCGTGCAGTGCTTCGGCGAAGGCGCGGGGATGGGTTCCGAAGCCCGTGTGGTCGCCCGGGAAGGCGACCGGCTCCGTGCCCAGGAGCCGCACCAGCGCGAGCCCGATGTCGTGGATGGGCTTCCCGGCGGAGGCGTCGCCCAGACCCACCGTCACCGGGACCCCGCCCTCCCGCAAGGCCTCCACGTCGGGCCGGTACAGCGACAGCGGCATCAGCCCGTGGGCCAGGAAGTACCCGAAGTTGCCGCTGACCCGCTCGAAGGTCTCGGGGTCCTCGTGCATCGGCCCCTCCGTCGCGGCGCCTTCCGGCTCCCGCCGGTCCTCCTCCCGCGCCTCCCCGTCCCCCTCGTCCAGGCCGTTGAGCGCCATGAACTTGCCGATCGCCGCCTCCACGCCCTCGCGCCGGTAGGTGTCGTAGACCTCCCGGTCGCGGGCGAGCACCTCGGAGGGATCGTCGAGCAGCATGACGCAGGGCGGCTCGTGCGCGAGCAGCGCGCGCACCGCCCCGGGGTGGCGCACGGCCATGTCGAGCCCGATCTGGGCGCCCGCGCTGTTGCCGAACACGTAGGCCGGGCCCCCGCCGAGCTCGGCGACCAGCCTGGCGGCGTCGTCGCTGTGCACCTCCACCCGCTGGTCCTCGGGTTCGCCGTCCAGCGTGCTGCGCGAGTTGCCGCGGGGATCGTAGGCCACGGTCGTGTACCGGTCGGCCAGCTGCTCGGCCAGGGCGGTGTAGACGCCCGCGTCCTGCGGACCGCCGGGGATCATCAGCAGCACGGGGCCCGAACCGCGGACCTCGTAGTGGATGCTGGCGCCCGGCACCTTCAGCGTGTGCGCTCCCGGTGCGTGGCGCGAGTGGTGCGACATGTCTGCGTCTCCCTGCCTCTTGCGTGCCCGGCGGTCAGCTGTCGCTGAGCACCATGCGGTTGCCCTCGCTGTCGCGGAACTCGGCGGCCGTGACCCCCGGCTGCCACATCGCCTCCCCCGGTTCGGTGACGATCTCCACGCCCGCGGCGCGCAGAGCCTCGACCGTGCCCTCGACGTCCTCCGTCACCAGGACCATGACCGGCTCGGCTGACGGGTTCTCGTCCGCGCGGCGCTGGAAGTGCAGGCGGGTCCGCGAGCCGGGGAAGCCGAGCTCGATCCACCGCCACCCGTCGTCGGACATGGGCGCGTCGGTCGCCACGGTGCAGCCGAGGCGGTCGGTGTAGAAGGCCTTGGCCCGCTCCTGGTCGAAGACGGGGAGTTCGGCGAACTTGACGTACATGGGGCTTTTCCGTTCCCTCTGACGCGCTACCGCGTTCGGTCCGCCTTCAAACTGGACCGTCCAGTACCGCGTGTGATGTGAAACTAGACCGTACAGTACCCATAGGACAAAAGGGTCGAAACGAAACCCGGAACGACGAAGACGAGGTGTTGAACAGCGTGAACCCGCCAGCGGAGGAGGAGCTGAGCCGCTCGGCCCGCAAGCGCCGGGCTATCCTGGGCGCCGCCGAGGAGGTCTTTCTGAGGGGCGGTTACCTCGGGACCAACATGGACGAGATCGCCGCGCTGTCGGGGGTGTCGAAGCAGACGGTCTACAAGCACTTCGGCAGCAAGGAGGGGCTGTTCGTCGAGATCGTCACCAGCATGACCTCGGGCGCGGGGGACGTGGTGCGCGACGAGACGCCCGAGCCCGACCGGGTCGAGGACGTGGAGGCCTACCTCAGGGACTACGCGCTGCGGCAGCTTGCGGTGGTGCTCACGCCGCGGTTGATGCGGTTGAGGCGGATGGTGATCGGCGAGGTCGCGCGGTTCCCCGAGCTGGCGCGGGTGCTGTACGAGTGCGGGCCGCAGCGGGCGATCGAGGGGCTGGCGGAGAGCTTCGCCCGGCTGGGGGAGAGGGGGCTGC
>NZ_QPFC01001239.1:0-1287 GCF_003427465.1 Nocardiopsis sp. TNDT3
GGCACGGCGCCCACGGGTTGCGCGGCGCCGGCGGACTCGTGGGCGCCGACCGCCACCGGGGCGGCCTCGTCCTTGTCCGGGTTCCAGAACCCGACCTTCAGCAGGAGGCCGTAGAGGAACACGGTGAGCACCGCCGTGGCCAGTCCGACACCGAAGCCGTAGAGCAGCATCGTGCCGAGCGGGACGCCCAGCAGACCGGCGATCGACACGGTTCCCAGACCGGGGATCACGAACACGTAGCCGACGAGGATGCCGGTGCTGAGCGCGCCGCCCATCATGCCGACGCCGTTGCGGCCCAGGCCGGGCGCGGCGGAGCGGGCCAGCGGGGCGGCGAGCACGAGCTGCACGTCCACGTAGATGGACGGGAAGATCGTGCTCAGCACGGAGGCGAGCGCGTAGGGGAGCCGTCTGGGACCGAGCAGTCTCAGCAGCAGCTCCACCAGTTTCTGCAGGGCGCCCATGCGGAACAGCAGCGATCCCAACAGGACGCCGAATCCGATGAGCAGCCCGACTTCGGTCATGATGTCGCCGAAGCCCTGGGCGATGGTCGAGATGGTCTTCTCGAACCCCAGCCCGGCCGCGAGTCCCAGGTAGATCGACCCGATCACGAGTGCGATCACCGGCTCGACGCGGGCGGCCAGGATCAGCAGCACCACGCCGATAATCGCTATCGCCGTGTGCGCCACGACCAAGGTGTCAGTCATCTGGCTCTTTTCCGTTCAGACCTGATGGGGGGCGGTGTCAGGCTTCGTGTCACTGAGGCGGACCGCGACCGGTCCGGTCTCTCCACCGCCTGAAGCCGCGCGGAAGCGCGGCCGCCTTGGCGGAAACGCTCGCACATCCGCGGTGGAGCGGCGTGAGCGGGTCCGCCCCGGCGTGCTCCAGGGCCGTATCGCTGGCGCGTTCTCCCGTGGAGAGCCGAAAACGGCGCCGCGCCGCGCGGCGGCGGATGGACGCGTCGCCCTGTGGTCCGCGCCACAGACCAGACCATGCAACACGAAGTCGGTACCGCCGGGTAGGGGCCCGTCTCCATGGGGCTCATAAGCAGCGCTTATACCGGCGCGGCCACCCCGGATGCCGGGCTGTGCCGATGACTCCGGAACGGGCCGCGGCGGTGCTCAGCGCGGCCGAGGACGGCCGGTGGCAGTCCGGTCAACGGCACGGGCGGCGGACGAGAAGCCGCGCGGCGCGGACCGACGTCCCACTCGCCCCGCTCCCACCCCACCGGGAACGCGGAAAGGGGCCCACCTGATGGTGGACCCCTCGCTGACCTGCTATTCCTCTGTC
>NZ_QPFC01001240.1:0-3073 GCF_003427465.1 Nocardiopsis sp. TNDT3
GGCCCCGCCGCGCCCGCGCGGTCCCGCCCACCCGGGCGGGTCAGCTCTTGAGGAACTCCAGCAGGTCCTGGTTGAACCTCTCCTTGTCGCCCGGCACGAGGGCGATGCCGTGGGAGCCGCCCTCGTAGACCTTCAGGGTGGCGTCCGGGATGATCCGCGCCGACTTGCGGCCGGTGGCGTCGATCGGCACGACCTGGTCGTCGTCGCCGTGCACCACCAGGGTCGGGACGTCGAAGCGGCGCAGGTCATCGGTGAAGTCGGTGTAGCCGAAGGCGTCCACGCAGCGCACACCGGCCTCGATGGACTGGTGCATGGCCATGAACCAGAAGGCGTCCTTGTTGCCCTGCGTGACCTTGTTGCCGGGGCGGTTGGCGCCGAAGAAGCCCTCCGCGGTCTCCCTCCAGAACTGCGAGCGCTCCCTGATGATGCCGTCCTTGATCCCGGTGAGCACCTCCTCGGGCACCCCTTCGGGATTGGTGTCGGACCTGACCATGATCGGCGGGACCGCGGACAGCAGGACGGCCTGGCGCACGCGCCGGGTGCCGTGGCGCCCGATGTAGCGGGCGAGCTCGCCGCCGCCCATGGAGTGGGCCACCAGCGTGACGTCCTGGAGGTCCAGGTGGTTCATGAGGTCGTTGAGGTCGTCGGCGAAGGTGTCGAAGTCGTAGCCGCTCCAGGGCTGGCCGGAACGGCCGTGGCCGCGGCGGTCGTGGGCGAGGCCGCGGAAGCCGTTGTCGGCCACCCACTTCATCTGGTCCTCCCACGCGTCGGCGTTGAGCGGCCAGCCGTGGATGAACACGACCGGTCGGCCGCTCCCCCAGTCCTTGTAGAAGATCTCGACGCCGTCGCGGGTGGTCACGTAAGCCATGGGAACCGTTTCCTCCTCGTGCGGACGGGGCTTCACCCCGGGTCGCGCCGTGCTCACACCCCGAGCGGGGCGCACGGGCCACGACCAGACTGCCCTCCGCTCCGACCTGCGAAAACCTGGGTTCCACAAGCATGGAGCAGGCTTTGCGAGAGTGCGGCGCCGCCGGGGCCCGCCCCTCCCGCCGCGGGGAGGCGGGGCGGTGCGCGCACGCGGCCGCGCCCTTGCCAGGCGAGATCCCATGGCCCTACGTTGTCCGTTGTCGTGCAACCACCGGGCGGGAGCAGCATGAGGATTCTTGTCGTGGGAGCCGGAGCGGTCGGCGGCTACTTCGGAGCGCACCTGGTCCGGGCGGGCCGGGACGTGGACTTCCTCGTCCGCCCCGCCCGCGCCGCGCTCCTGGGCGAACACGGTCTGCGCGTGCGCGACGTGCGAGGACGTGTGGAGGCGGTCCCTGTCCGAGCGGTCACCGCCGACCGGGTGGGCCCCGACTACGACCTGGTGATCGTGGCCGTCAAGTCGTACGGGTTCGACGACGCCCTCAAGGACCTGTCCCCCGCCGTGGGTCCGCGGACCGCGGTGCTGCCCTTCCTCAACGGCATGCGCCACATCGACGCCCTGGTCGAGCGCTTCGGCGCCGACCGGGTCTACGGCGGCGTGGCCATGGTGATGACGCGCCTGGGCGAACAGGGGGAGATCGTCCAGGTCGGCACCATGGGCCAGCTGATCTACGGACCGCTGGGCGAGCACCCCGTCGTCGCACCGCAGGACGTGCACGCCGCGCTGGACACCGGGGACCACACCGCCACCTCCGCCGCCGACATCCGCCAGGAACTGTGGGACAAGTGGGTGTTCCTGGCGACCCTGGGCGCGTGCACCTGTCTGATGCGCGGCCCCATCGGCCGGGTCAACGGCGCGCCCGGCGGCCAGGAGTTCACTGCGGCGGTGTTCGCCGAGGCCATCGCCGTGGCCACCGCCTCCGGCCATCCGCCGGGCGAGGCGGCCCGGAAGAGGGCCGACGCGATCATCGCCGACACCACGTCCTCGACCACGACCTCCATGTACTGGGACCTGACCCAGGGCAACCCGGTGGAGGCCGACCACATCGTCGGCGACCTGGTCTCCCGGGGCAGGGAGCTCGGCGTGCCCACACCGCTCTTCTCACTGGCGTACACGCACCTGAGCGTCTACGGGGCGGGTCGCGGGTAGGCTGCTCCCGTCCGCCGACCGCCCCGGTGGTGCCGGCCCGCCCCGCGGCACGCCGTGGCCCGGTCCCCCATCACGATCGCAAGTCCATGGCCCCCCGCCGTCTCGTTCTGCTCCCCTGCGTCCTCGGCGAACGGTGAGGCCTCGCGCCTCATGGCCATGTACGGTCCCTTCGACCGGGAGGGCGCTCCGGCGCGCAGCGCACAACGGACGGTGAACGCGGAGGACGCCCCCTCGCCACCGCAGACGCGGTCGGGCGGGTGGCCGGTCTCTTCGCCTGCGCGGACTACGACGCGGGCGGCGCCGGCGAACTCGCCCTGGCCCACGACCTGGAAGGCACCCGGGACACGCCCGTGCGCTGGTGGATCACCGGTGACGGGGGCGAGGACGAGGCCTCCTTCGACAGCGCCGCGTTCCAGGGAGTGTTCCGGGCCCGGAAGCGGCGCACGAAGCCGGGACGAAGCGGAACCGAAGCCGGATCGAAGCGGCCCGTGCCACAGTCCTTCCCGGCGTCCGCACGGAGCGGACGCCGGTACCCAGGACGGAAAGCTCCCCCATGTTCAAGAAGTTCCGTACAGCCGCCCTGCTCACGGCGGCGCTGGCCACCGGCTCGCTGGCACTGGCCTCACCCGCGTCGGCGGCGGCTCCCGTGGCGGACTACAACGGTGTCTGCGGCAGCGGCTACGGCGTGGTCAACTACGCCAACATCGGCTCCAAGGGCACGGTCTTCCTCACCTACAACAACTCCAACGGCTACAACTGCGCGGTGACCGTCCGGGCCAACCCGGGCTCGGCGGTGGAGATGACGGTCGGCCTCAAGCGCACCAGCGACCCCGCCAGCGCGGCCGAGGTGGACAGCGGCCAGTACACGACCTACGCCGGTCCCGTCTACCGCAGCGCAGCCGGTTCGTGCGTGGACTGGTTCGGCAACATCAGCGGCACCAACGAGAACCGCAACGAGACCAACTGCGGCTGACCCCCGCGCGCCGCGACGGGCGGCGC
>NZ_QPFC01000137.1:0-6016 GCF_003427465.1 Nocardiopsis sp. TNDT3
GTAGTAGCCCTGATGACCGTGCGCGTAAGGGGTCTGGTGGGGCGGGGGGTACATGGAGGGCTGCGGCGGCGCCGCATACGCGGGCGCGGGCGGGACCTGGTACCCGGACGGCGCGTAGGGGTCCTGGTAGGCGGGCTGGACGTCGTACCCCGCGTACGGGGAACCGTGCTCCGGCTGTCCACCGGCGGGCTGCTGCGGGGGCTGCATGGCTCTCCTGCCGAATGTCGTCAGGTGCTTTCGGGGGCGTCGGGGCGCCACGGAGCGGGGGGCCGTGGCGTGCGTTCTGTCCGATGCCGTGGACACGGGCGCGGTTCGGGAGAACACCGGCTGTCCGCGATCCCCCGAAGCGCGCCCGTACTCTACTCCCGCCCCCCGACAGCGGCCGGTGCCGTCACGGCCGCTCCTCGTGCGGCTCGCGCAGCGCGGTCTGCACCAGCCGCGACGAACCGCCGCGGGTCACCCACTTGCCGCGCCCGGGGGGCTGGCTGGCCGCGTAGACCCGGGGCAGGATCTGGCCCTCACTCCGGTCGCCGGACATCACCAGGGCGCTCGTGCCGATCTCGCGCATGGCCTGCACCAGCGGGTCGTACATCCCGCGCCCCGCACCGGCCACCCGGCGCGCCACCACGAAGTGCAGGCCGATGTCGCGGCCGTTGGGCACGAACGGGACGAACGGCGCCAGCGGCTTCTGGCCCGCCGTGGTGAGCACGTCGTAGTCGTCGGCGAGCACCACGATGCGCGGACCCTTGAACGAGCCCGGTTCCAGGGAGTCCACGTCCCCGTCCTCGGGCAGGCGGCCCTCGACCTCCTTGGCCACGCCGCCCGCCAGCCCCGCGCACACGCGGGGGTTGCTCGCGTACCCGCCCATGTACTCCTCGGGCACCACGCCCCGCAGGGTCCGGCGCGGGTCCATCACGGCGAACACCACCTCGTCGGAGGAGTAGCGCGCCACGAGGCCCTCGGCGACCAGCCGCAGCAGGTTGGTCTTGCCGCACTCCCCGTCGCCCATGACGAGCAGGTTCTGGTCCCGCTCGAACAGGTCGAGCAGCACCGGTTCCAGGGCGCGCTCGTCCACGCCGATCGGCACCGCCTTGGGCTCGGACTCCGCCGTGGGCAGGGTCCGGGCGGACAGCCGGTGCGGCAGGATCCGCACCTGGGGCGCACGCGTGCCCCGCCAGGCCCGGTCCACCGCGCGCACGGCCTTCTCCACGACCTCGCCCAGGTTGTCGTTGTCGGCCACCCCGTCGAACCGGGGCAGCGCCGCCTGGCCGAACAGCTCGCCGTCGGTCAGCACCCGACCGGGGGTCCTGGCGCTGATCGTCTCCGAGAGCTTGCGGTCGATCGTGGAGTCCGAGGCGTCGTTGAGGTGCAGCTCCACCTTCTGCCCGAAGTTGGACTGGGCGGCGATGCGCACGTCGTTCCAGCGCAGCATCCCGGCCACCACGTGGACGCCGAACCCGCCACCGCGCTGGAGCAGCTCGGTCACGATCGGGTCGATGTCCTCGAAGTCCTTGCGCAGCGCGCCGAAACCGTCCACGACGAACACCACGTCGGCGCTGGCCAGCTCGGGGACCTCGCCGCGCGCGTGCATCCGGCGCAGCTGGGCGACCGAGTCGATCCCGCGCTCGCGGAACACCGTCTGGCGGTGTTCGAGCATGCCCTGGACCTCCTCCACCGTGCGGCGCACCCGCTCGGCGTCGGTGCGCACCGCCACGCCGCCCACGTGCGGCAGCGCCGCCAGGGACTGCATGCCGCCGCCCATGAGGTCCAGGCAGTACACGGCCGCCTGGGCGGGGGTGTGCGTGAGCGCCAGCGACAGCACCAGCGTGCGCAGCAGGGTGGTCTTGCCGCTCTGCGGGCCGCCGATGATCGCGGCGTGGCCGCCGGACGCGGTCAGGTCGAGCTTCCACACGCCCTGCCACTGCTTGGTGGCGTCGTCCAGCAGGCCGAGCGGCACGCGCATCGCCTCGTGCTCGCCGGGCAGCCGCAGCCCGCGGTCGCTCTCCTCCGGCTCGCCCGCCACCGCGTCCAGCGTGGTCGCGGACGGCAGGGGCGGCAGCCAGATCTCCCGGGTCCGCTCGCCGTGCCTGCCGAACTGGCCGACCATCACGTCCAGCAGGGTCGGGCCCACCGTGCGGGAGGGCATGGGCACGTCCTCGCCGGAGGACCCGGAGGCCGCGGCCTCCACAGGCTCGGCGTCGGCGTTGTAGGCGGTGTAGCGGCGCACCGACGGGGTGCCCTCGGTGGGCTCCTCCTCCGCCACCGGGCCGCGGTAGGCGCCGGAGACGTACCCCGCCTTGAAGCGCTGGTAGACGCTGGTGTCCACCTTCAGGTAGCCGAACCCGGGCAGGGAGGGCAGGTGGAAGGCGTCGGGGGTGTTGAGGACGGTGCGGCTCTCCTCCTCGGAGAAGGTGCGCAGACCCAGCCGGTAGGACAGGTAGGTGTCCAGGCCGCGCAGCTTGCCGCCCTCGATGCGCTGGCTGGACAGCAGCAGGTGCACGCCGATGCTGCGCCCGATGCGGCCGATGGACAGGAACAGCTCGATGAAGTCGGGGCGTGCGGTGAGCAGCTCGCCGAACTCGTCGATGATCACCAGCAGGTGCGGCAGCGGCGGCAGGCTCGGGTCGTGCTCGCGCTTGTAGGTGTAGTCGCCGATGTTGGACACGTTCCCGGCGTCGCGCAGCACCTGCTGGCGGCGCTGCACCTCGCCGGACAGGCTCGCGTACACGCGCTCGATCAGCGCGGCGTCGTCCTCCAGGTTGGTGATCACCCCGGCCACGTGCGGCATGTCCTCGAACGGGGCGAACGTGGCGCCGCCCTTGTAGTCGACCAGGACCATGCTCACCCGCTCGGGCGGGTGCGAGGCGGCCAGCGCCAGCACGAGGGTGCGCAGCATCTCGCTCTTGCCCGAACCGGTGGCGCCCACGCACAGGCCGTGCGGTCCCATGCCCAGCTGCGCGGACTCCTTGAGGTCCAGCACCACGGGCTGGCCCATGTCGTCCACACCGATGGGCACGCGCAGGAACGCCCGCTCGCTGCGCGGCGCCCACAGGCGCGGCACGTCCATGGAACCGGGGTCCTGGACGCCCATCATCGCGGGGAAGTCGACGCTGCCGCCCTCCTGCGCCGTCTCCTCGATCGACTCCGGGGACAGGCGCAGCGGGGCCAGCATGCGGGCCAGGCCGGTGAGGGTGGCGTCGGAGACGTCGTCCACGGTGCCGGTGGTGACCACGGGGTCGGCACCGCGCAGCTCCTCGACGCGGACCTGGTCGCCGGTGACCGTGACGCGCACGTTCACGTCGCTGGGCTCGTCGATCTGGCGGGACACCAGGTGCAGCACGGTCACGCCCAGGTCGACGGGGTCCACGGCGTGGTCGGGCCGGACCAGCTCGGCGGCCACGTCGCCGTGGGTGTCGTGGACGACCAGGAGCCTGCGCAGCATCCGGTACGCCTCGCGCTTGCCCATGCCCCGGCGGACCTCGGAGGCGAAGTCGGTGCGCGAGCGCAGTTCGTCCGCGAGCAGGCCGCCCAGCTTGACCGGGTCGGGGGCGATCAGGCGGACGGCGGCGCCGCCCTCGCGGCGCTGCGGGTCCAGGACCTGGGGCAGCCACGGCAGCCAGGACCAGTCCTCGGCCCTGTCCGCGGGGTAGGACACCGCCAACCCGGCGTCCTCGGGGGCGTGGAAGGCGCCGAACTGGGCGGCGAGGGCGCGCACCACGCGCATCACGTCCTCGCGCTCGCCGATCACGCTGACGTTCCCGGCCATGTCCAGGGGCAGGGTCAGCGGCATCTCGGGGACCGAGGCGAACCGCCGGATGGCGGCCTGCGCCTCGGAGAGCATGAACGGGTCGGTGGGCATGAGGGCGGTGCCCTGCTCGGCGAGCCGCAGGGGGCGGCCCTCGGTCAGGCCGGTGCCCACCCGCACCCGCAGGAAGTCGCGGTGCCTGCGGCGGCGCTCCCAGAGCCGGGTGGGGTCGCGGATGACGTCGTACAGGGCCTCGGGCGGCGGGTCGAGCAGCCGGGCGTGGGCGCGGGTGCCCTGCTCCCAGGCGGTGAGCTCCTCGCGCAGTTCCTCCAGGTACTGCAGGTACAGCTCGCGCTGGTTGCGGCGCTGCCGGGCGACCTGGCCGCGCCGGGAGAAGAGCATGACCACGGCGGCGAGGAGGGCCACCACGAGGAGGACGCCGCCCAGCGCGATGAAGGCCGGGTTGCGCATGACCATCATGATGGTCATCGACGCCAGCATGCCGACCATCGGCAGGATGGTCATCAGCGGGTTGCCCTGGGCGTTGCCGTCGGGCAGGGTCGGCGGGGCCTCCACCTCGTGCGGTTCCTGCACCGGAGTGGGATGGACGGTTCGTGTCGGCCGGTGCACGACGCGAAGGCTCATCGGCTTTCCTCTCGGCGCAGGGATGGGAAGACGAGGGCGCGGGGGCTGCGCGGGGGCGGAAAAATCCTATCGAAGACGGTGTCGGAGGGGCTTTTCGCGTACGGGCGGCTCCGGTCGGCGCCCGGCCGCGTGCACGGCCGCGGCCGCGGGTCAGCCCGCGCGGGCCCCGTCGGGGTGCAGGTGGTCCATGAGCTCGCGGAAGCGCTGCCAGCCGTCCGGCTCGGTGCCGTCCCCGACCCGGTACCAGACCGAGGGCGTGAGCGGCGGGCCGAACGGCACCCCGCGCACCGGAGCGGACAGCGCCCGGTCGGTGCCGATCGAGGAGACGCCCTCCACCCCCACGGCCAGGCCGACCGGCAGGGGGAGGCCGCACCAGCGGGGCTCGTGGGTCAGGTCCGGCCGCCCGGCCGCGCGCCGCACCGTCATGGTCCGCAGCACATCGCGTTCGGTGAGTGTACGGACTACCGACGACAACGCGTCCAGGTCGTGCTCCTCGCCCGCGGGCCGGGCCACCGCGAACGAGACGCTCTCACGCACCCCGTGCGCGGTGCGCATCACCCGCTGGGTGCCGCAGAAGGGGAGCACACCCTCCTCGCGCACGCCCTCGGGAGGGCCGGTGAACACGAACCAGGTCTGCCCGGGCGCGCGTTCGCGGCACAGCCGGGTCAGCGCCGCCCGGTTCCACTCCTGGGGGAGGGGCTCGCTGGTGCCCCAGAGCGCGGGGGCGCGGCCGCCCAGGCGCTCGGCGAGCAGTTCGGCGGCCTCGCCCAGGACCAGGCCGTTGTCGGCGGGGTGCTCCGCCTTCAGTTCGACGAGCAGGTGGGAGCCGGTCCCCTCCACATCCTCGGCCCGGGCGCGGAACGCCTCGTGCGGCCCGTCCTCGGCCCGGGCGCTCCGGTCCAGGACGAAGGCCTCCCGTTCGTCCCAGACCAGGGGCACCCCGGAGAACCCGTCGTAGTAGGCGCCGTCGGGGGCCTGGACCACCCAGCGGGCGGTGGGGTCGGCCAGCACCGAGTGCAGTGCGTGGGTGAGGCGGCTGGTGGAGGGGGTGACGACCTGGAGGCGCAGGCCCTCGCGCCCGTGGGCGGCGACGGTGTCCACGAGCCAGGGGGACATGGGGACCAGGGGGCGGTCCTGCACCACGACCACGGCCCTGTCGGTGCGGGCGGTGACGGCGGGGTGGTCGGTGGAGCCGTCCAGGAAGGCGTCGCCGCGGGAGAGCCGCGGCTCGGGCTCCCACACGACGCCGCCGAGCCGGTCCGCGAGGTCGCGGACGAAGCGGCCGACGGCCCCGGCGGTGTCGGTGTCCGCGAGTTCGGCGCCGCGCGCCTCCACCCAGTAGGGCTGGGCGGGCAGGTCGTCGACCATGCCGTCGGACAGGAGCCGTTCGGCCTCGGCTGACAGGGCCAGGCGCTGGGCCGCCTGCATGGCGGCGACCAGGCGGCCCCCGGCGTCGAGCAGTTCGACCACGGCGCCGTCGGCCGCGAACCGCACCCGGAGGTCGGGTCCGGCGGCGACCAGGGCCTTGGTCAGGGCGCGCCGGTCGGGAGGGCTGGCCAGAAGGGCGACCGCGTCGTGGCTCAAGGGATCTCCTCAACACTCCGGGGGAGGGCGGTACTGGGAGGG
>NZ_QPFC01001241.1:0-1413 GCF_003427465.1 Nocardiopsis sp. TNDT3
AGGACGCCACCTCGCGCACGACCCGGCCCGGCAGACCGCCGCTCTCCAGGGTGAGGGAGCGCAGGCCGGTGTGGGAGGGCACGTGCAGGCTGAGGCCGCCCCCGCCCCGGATACCGTCGGCGCCCCGGGTGGCCAGCCGCTCCAGGCGGGGGAAGGCGGCCAGCAGCGGTGCCATGTCCCCCTGGTTGATCCAGGAGAGCTCGCACTCGTCGGCGGTGATGTCGCCGACGAAGACCGAGCGCAGGTTCGGCAGCGCGTCGGCGTGCTCGGCCAGCAGCTCCACGGCCTGCTCGGGACCGCACTGGTCGGGGCTGACCCAGTCACCGAGGACCAGCGCCGTCACGCGCTCGGTGTCCACCTCGGACATGAAGAGGGAGAAGTACTGGTCGTAGTCGTCCTCGGGACGCCTGCCGTCGCTTCCGCTGGTCCGCAGCCGCCAGGCCGTGGACGCGGGGTCGCGCGGGTCCCCTCCGCGCCTTCGGACCTGTTCGAGCCGCTCCTCACGCGTGCCCTCGGCGGGGAACTCGACCACGGGCAGGCCTGCGAACTCGGTGAGATCGGCCATGGGGGCTCTCTTTCCGGGGAGGTGGAGGTGGTTCCCCCATGCCTAGCAGCCCCCGGGGACAGCCGGGCACGCCCGGAACCGCCACCCGGGTCGGGTTCCGCTCACCCGCTCGCGCCGTCCCTCGCACCGCCGCGCCGTGCGGGTAGCCCGACCGCTCGCACCCCGCCGTCCAGGGTTCCGCTCCGCCGCGCGGGACCGCCCCCGAACACCCCTCAGGAGCCGCCGAGCGAGTCCGGGAGCGCGGACCGTCCGGCGTCCCCGTACAGGCGCCGGGCCAGGTTCCTCATGGACCGGCGCATCCCCGGCGGGTCCTGCTCGTTCGAGCCCACCGACGCCAGGTGGGAGGAGAACGAGCCGAAGAGGTGGTCGCCGTCGCGGATCCCCCCGGGCAGCTCGGCGAACCACCGGTACCCGCACGGCTGGTGCGGGACCCCGGCCTCCGTCAGGAAGTCGTCGACACCGCGGTCGACGCCCGCCCGGTCGGTGCGCGTCCTCTCCTCCCACCGCTGGACGCGCCTGCCGCGGTTCTCGCAGGTCACGTGCACCGGGGAGGGCGGGTGCCGCTCCGGGCACCGGACGGCGTGCTCGGGGCCCACCGCCCAGGCGACCAGGGCGTGCCAGCCGGATTCGGGGACCTCGACGAACCTCCTTCCGCGGAGTTCGGGGTGTTCGCCGGTGTCCGCCTCGTGCGGGGGCAGGGGCAGGACGGGGTACTCCGACCAGGTACGTCCGCTCAGGTCCTCGCGGTGCCCGCCCACGTGGAAGTAGGCCAGCTCCGCCCTGGTCTCCTTCCGTTTCCCGGAGGTCCAGCGGTCGTCGTGCGGCCCGTCGCTCATGGACAGCAGCCT
>NZ_QPFC01001242.1:0-5817 GCF_003427465.1 Nocardiopsis sp. TNDT3
CGCTGTCCTGGAGGTAGAGCAGCCAGCGCGGGTCCTCGGTCCACTGGTAGCTCTGCACGCTGCGGACCTCGTCGGCGGTCACGCAGCGCGGTTCGCCGTCGAAGTCCCCGGACGGGGTGAGGTCCTGGACCCAGACGTTGAGCCGGTCCCTCCACGGAGCCAGGTAGGCGATCCGCGCGCCGTCCGGCGAGATCGTCGCACCGGCGCGCTCCGGCGAACCGAAGAAGTCCTCGACCGAGATCCTCGCGGGCAGTGCCATGTCGTTCCTTTCGTCGGTGTTCGGTGACGGGAGCCGCGGATCGGGAGGGCCGTGCCCCCGCGTCCGTCCGCGGCTCCGCGGCGTCGGCTGGAATCCGTCTTTCGGTGTTCTTCCGGCTCCGCGGTGCCACCGCTGACACCGCGTCATCAGTCGGAGCGGAGGAAAGTCATGCCGGGGCGGTGGCGCCGCCCCGTCGCGGGAGCGCGCCACGGCCCCGCGTCACGGCTTGCGGTAGGTCAGCCTCCGCAGCAGGACCTCCGCCGGTCCGCGCCTGCCCGCGCGGTCGAGCCGGAACGCCGCCGCGACGGTCAGCAGCCAGGTGCCCACGGCCACCAGCACCGCCGACCAGCTGGACAGGTGCACGCCCAGGCCCAGGCCCCAGGCGGCCAGGAACGGGGCGAAGGCCACCGACTGGGCCAGGTAGCCGCTCAGGGAGCGCCGCCCCAGGGACACCAGGGCCCGGACCGGCAGGGACCGCTGGGCCCCCCGGGCGGAGAGCCGGTGCGCGAGGAGCCCGAAGAGCGCGGCGTAGCCCACCCCGGTGAAGATCCCGGTGTAGAAGTGCACCGAGGAGACCGCCGAGATGTGGGTGGCGTCCAGGACGCCCACGTGCTGGAGGCCCAGCACCGCTCCGGCGGCCCACCCCACGGCGATGCCCAGGACCGCGACCCGGCGCAGCAGCGTCAGGTGTCGCGCCGGGTCCTCCAGGAACCGGTGCCGCGCCGCGAGCAGGCCGATCAGGAACACCGTCGGCAGGGCCAGGGTGAACAGGCCGGAGAAGAGCCCGAAGAACCAGGCCGGGAGGCGGAACACGGCGGAGAGCAGGTAGCCCGTCTCGGCGATACTGGCCCTTTGCATGTCGGTCGCCGCGGCCGTGGACACCGCGTCCGGCGCCAGCAGGACCGAGGCCGCCGAGACGACGGTGACCAGGGCGCCCAGGGCCAGCAGGACGGACAGCCAGATCTTGAGGGTGCGGTCGCTGCGGTTGAGGAACAGCGGCACCATGATGAGGCCGATCAGGCCGTAGGTGCCCAGGATGTCGCCCTGCCACAGCAGGGCGGCGTGGACCGCGCCGAAGACGAGCATCCACAGGTGGCGCCTGCGCAGGAGCCCGCGGGCCTCCCCCTCGCTGGTGCCGCGCGCCCTCTGCCGGCGGTACATCTGCCCGATGCCGTAGGCGAAGAGGAAGCCGAACATCGTGTGCGTGCGGGCGTCCACGACGACGATCGTCATGAACTGCGCGGCCCTGTCCGCCAGGTTGCCGCCGACCGGGTGCAGCATGGCCAGGCCGGTGGGCGCCTGGTACAGGAACCACGGCACGTGGGCCAGCGCGATCAGCAGCAGCATCATGCCGCGGGCGAGGTCCGGGGCCAGGGCCCGTTCGGCCACCGGCGTCGAACCCGCCGGGGCCCGGGTGTCGGCGGCGGCTGCGGGCGGGTCTCCGGGGACGGAGGGCGGGCCTTCGGCGCGGTCGGTCGTCATGGTGACGGGCTCCAGAGGGTCTTCGCGGCGATCGGTCTGCGTTCGGGGGACTGTCTCCATTGCAGCCGTCGCCGCGCTCCGGCGGCAGTGGGACCACGTCACCACCCGGCCGTGACGTTTGTCGGGTCCAGGTCATGACGCGGCGTCACTGGTGCGCGCGGCGGAGCCGGAAGAATACTGGGGGCGCACCCGGCGCCCACTCGCGCGGACGCGGGCCTCCCGCTTCCGAGGAGGGCGGCGCACCCGCGCTCCGCCCGGCCCCCGCGGCCCGGGCGCCGCCGCTCCGGCGGCGGAGGGGCCGAGGCGAAGGACCGTGCGCGGTGGACACGAACCTGGAAGGGACACGCGTGACTTCGGAGAAGACCGAGGAGACGCAGGGACGGCTGCGCAAGCTCCACGTGGACCTCATCACCGGCGCGGTCTCCGCCGTCGGAGCGCTGCTGGTGGCGGTGAACGCCAGCTCGTGGCAGGACGCGATCCTCATGGCCGTGAGCCTGGCCGCGACCCTGCTGGTCGTCAGCCGGTGGCACGTGGGCCGCCTCTCCCGGGCCACGCTCGCCGGCCTGGTCGTCACCGCGCTCCTGTGGCTGTTCGGCATGCTCCTGGTGGACGTCTCCATGCCCGCCTACGGGTTCGCCATCGTGGCCACCATCATCATCCTCGACCTGCCGGGCCACCAGCGGGCGGCGACGGCGGGGATCGCCGCCTTCGCCGCGGCCGGGCTCACGGCGAAACTGGTGGTGTCGCGCGAGGGCGTGGTCGACTTCCTGCTCCAGTACGTGGTCGCCTCGGCGGGCGTCGCCCTGGGAGGGGTCGTCCTCACGATCCTCGTCCACGCGATGCACGGCCTCATCGCGGAGTTGGCGGCGGCGCGTGAGCGGGAGGCCGAGCTGGCCGTGGCCCAGGAGCGCATGCGCTTCGCCAGCGACCTGCACGACATCCAGGGCCACACCCTGCACGTGGTCAAACTCAAGACCGCGCTGGCCCGCAAACTGGTGCGCGCCGACCCCGACCGCGCCGAGGAGGAACTGGGCGAGATCCAGGCCCTGGTCGGCGACACCATCACCCAGACCCGCGAACTGGCCCACGCCCAACGTCGCCTGAACCTGTCCGCGGAGCTGGAGAACGCCAAGAACCTCTTCGAGGCCGCCGAGATCGACGTGCGCGTGGACCGCGAGGCCGAGGTGGCCCCGGGCGCGGGCGAGCTGCTGGGCCAGGTGCTGCGCGAGACCACCACCAACATCCTGCGCCACGCCCAGGCCAGGCGGGTGCGCATCACCCTGACCGAGACCGGCATCACCATCGTCAACGACGGCGCCGCCGAGGAACCGCCCACCCGGCTGCGGGGGCTGGCCACCCTGCGCGAACGGGTGGCCGACAGCGGCGGCGAACTGACGGTCCGACACGACGAGGGCCGGTTCACGACCGCCGCGGAGTTCCCGCACCTGGCCCCCGTGCCGGGCCCGGAGAACACCGCGCGCGGGTGAGCGCTCCGCCCCGGGCCGCCCTGCCCCCGGCGCCCAGGCGGATCAGACCACGACCTCCCTGCACACGTCGACGAAGGCCTCCATCCGCCGCACCGGCTTGCGCCCCGCGAGCCGCATGACCTCGATCCCGAGCCCCTCGGACCGGATGTCGAGTTCCCTGGTCGCGTAGGGAAGGTCCTCGTAGCTGCGCTCCAGCACGGTGCGCTGGGTGAGCAGGGCGTTGCCCAGGCCGCGGGCCACCAGGGCGCGCACCATCTCGAAGCTCGTGGTGCGAAAGCGCACGTTGGGCGTCAGCCCCGCCCTGTCGAACAGGCCGAGGAAGTAGTCGCCGCCGGGCGGCAGGTCGAAGAGGATCAGCGGCTCGACCGCCAGGTCCGCCAGGGTCAGCTCCCCCTTCGCGCTCAGGGGTCCGTCCACGGGGGTGAGCGCGTAGGGGGGATCGGACCGCAGCCACTGCGAGGCCACGCCGACCGCCGGGCGGACGCTCGCCAGCTCGTAGTGGTAGGTGATCGCCAGGTCGATGCGGGAGTTGAGCAGGTCGTCCAGGAGGGTTCCGTGGGAGGCCTCGACGAACGAGAGCCGCACCTGCGGATACCGGCGCGAGAACTCCGCGATGACCCTCGGCAGCAGGATCGGCGCGATGGTCGCGTAGCAGCCGATGGTGAGGTCCCCCTCGACCTCCTCCCTCTCCCGGCTGGCGGTCTCCCGGAGCTGTTCGAGGCTGGCCCGCACGTCGTCGGCCACGGCCAGGGCGCGCTGCCCCGACGCGGTGGGGCGCATCCCCTTCGGAGAGCGGACGAAGAGGGTGACCCCCAGCGCGGCCTCCAGATCGGACAACGCCGTCGAGACCGTCGACTGCGAGACGAACAGCTCCCGCGCCGCCGCCGTCACCGACCCGAGCCTGGCTATGGCCCTCAGGTACTCCAGCTGCCGCAGGCTCACGTCGCCCATCGGTCCGGCCCTCCCTTCGGAGCTATCGCTTTTTCCGAAGGAGATCTTCGGAACTATGTGTTTTACAGATCCTAGGCCCCGCCTGGATAGTGGTGACCCATGACACAGGCAGGTCGGATACCGACGGCGCCGTGGGCCCCACCCCGCTCCCGCCAGGCGTTCGAGACCACACTCCCGCGAACGAGCGGCCTCCTGACCATGCACAGGGACGCCCCGACCGGGGAGGCCGCTGCGGCCTCCCCGACCCCGGTGCGCGCCAGGACGAGACCCCAGGAGAAGAGATGACGAGCGAGGTCGCGGAGCAGGTCGACGAGAAGGACCTGCGGCGGGGTGTGTTCGCCGGGGCGGTGGGCGTCTTCGTCCACTGGTTCGACTGGGCCGTCTACGCCTACCTGGCCACCACCATGGCGCAGGTGTTCTTCCCCGAGCAGGACGGCACCACCGCCCTGCTGTCGGTCTTCGCGGTCTTCGCCGTGGCGTTCTTCGTGCGTCCGCTCGGCTCGGTGCTCTTCGGCCACCTCGGCGACCGCTTCGGGCGCAAGACCACGCTGTCGATCGTCATCATCTCGATGGCGGCGGGCACGCTCATGCTCGGGCTGCTGCCCAGCTACGAGTCCGTCGGCATCCTCGCGCCGATCCTGCTGGTGGTCGCCCGCATCATCCAGGGGCTCGCCGCGGGCGGGGAGTTCGGCTCGGCCGCCGCCTTCCTCGCGGAGTTCTCGCCGCCCAAGCGCCGCGGGTTCGGGTGCTCCTGGATCGAGTTCGGCTCGGTCGGCGGGTTCCTGTGCGCGTCGTTCGCCGTGTGGGCCCTGCACGCGTCCTTCCCGGCCGAGGTCGTCCTCGACTGGGCGTGGCGGATCCCCTTCCTGCTGACGGTGCCCATGGCCGCGGTGGGCCTCTACATCCGCCTGCGCATCGAGGACACGCCCGAGTACCGCGCGCTGGAGGACATGAACAACGTCCCGAGCCAGCCCGTCGTCGAGGTGTTCCGCTCCAACGGCAGGCAGTTCCTCCAGACGGTCGGCATCGAGACCTTCATGAACTCCACCTTCTACATCGTCCTGGTGTACCTGATCACCTACCAGGAGGAGATCGTGGGGGTGCCCGCCGACCGGGCGGCCCTGCTCTCCGCGGTGGCCTCGGTCGTCGCCATGGGGATCATCCCGCTCTCGGGCAGGATCTCGGACCGCGTGGGCCGCAAGCCGGTGCTCTACACCGCCGCCGCGCTGCTGATCGCGGCCTCCGTGCCGCTGTTCTGGCTGATGCAGGTGCAGACCTCGTGGGCGGCGTTCGCCGCGACCTTCGGCCTCGCCGCGATCCTGGCGGTCATCCTGGGCACCCACGCGTCCGCCGTGGCGGAGCTGTTCCCGACCCGGACCCGGCAGAGCGGGCTGTCGATGGCCTACAGCGTCGCCGGGGCGTTCTTCGCGGGAACCCTGCCGTACCTGATGACCTGGCTGATCTCCCTCACCGGCAGCAGCATGGTCCCCGCCTTCACCATGGTCGTGATCGGCGTCATCGGCGCGGTCACACTGCGCACCATGCCCGAGACCAGCGGCTCCGACCTGCTGCACGAGAGCGACCGGGCCTCTCGCTGAACCCTCCCCCCACCCGTCCGGGTCCGGCCGCGGCCGGACC
>NZ_QPFC01001243.1:0-1790 GCF_003427465.1 Nocardiopsis sp. TNDT3
CGCTCCGCCCTCGCCCTTCCCGCGGCGGCGAACCCGCTGCCGCCGCTGCCCGCCGCGACCGAACTGGGCGTTCCGGGGCTGACCCCCTTCACCACGCCCAACCGGGAGTTCTACCGGATCGACACCGCCCTCACCATTCCCCGGCTGGACTCCACCCGCTGGACGCTGAGGGTGCACGGGATGGTGGACCGCCCCTTCGAGATCGACATGGACGAACTGCTCGCCGAGGAGCTCGTCGAGGCCGACATCACCATGACGTGCGTGTCGAACCAGGTCGGCGGCGACCTCGCGGGCAACACCCGCTGGCTGGGCTTCCCCCTGGCCGACCTGCTGCGGCGGGCGGGTGTGCGGTCCGGCGCGGACCAGATCCTCAGCACCTCCGACGACGGCTGGACCTGCGGCACGCCGACCGAGGTCGTCATGGACGGTCGCGACGCGCTCCTGGCCGTGGGCATGAACGGAGAACCCCTCCCCCAAGTGCACGGCTACCCGGCGCGCATGGTCGTCCCCGGCCTCTACGGGTTCGTCAGCGCCACCAAGTGGGTCACCGACATCAAGCTGACCCGCTTCGCCGACGAGCGGGCCTACTGGGCGCAGCGCGGCTGGGCCGTGCGCGCCCCCGTCAAGACCATGTCCCGCGTGGACGTGCCCGCGCCCCTGAGCCGGGTGGACGCCGGAGAGGTCGTCCTGGCCGGAGTGGCCTGGGCCCAGCACCGCGGGATCGACGCCGTGGAGGTGCGCGTGGACGGGGGCGAGTGGCGGCGGGCCGAACTCGCCGAGGTCCCCGGCGTCGACACCTGGGTCCAGTGGGTGGCCGAGACCACCGTCGAACCCGGCCAGCACTCCGTGGAGGTCCGGGCCACCGACGCCACCGGGTTCACCCAGCCCGCCGAACGGGTGGATCCCGTGCCCGACGGCGCCACCGGCTGGCACAGCATCCGGTTCACCGCCGAGTAGACGCACCCCTCGACCAACACCGGCGCAAGTCGGTGACGTGAGCAAACAGAAGTTAACCAAGTTGAAGGAGCAAACAATGGTCCGCAAGAACAGCCTCACCATCACGGCCGCCGCTGCCGCGCTCGCCTTCGGTCTGACCGCCTGTGGCGGCGACATGGGCGGCGGGGAGGAGGCCGCCGAGGAGACCCCCACCGCGACCGAGTCCGAGAGCGGCGGCATGGGCGGCGAGGAGGGCACCACCGAGATGGCGGGCGAGAACTTCGGTTCCGGCTGCGCCGAGGTGCCCGCCGACGGCGAGGGCAGCTTCGAGGGCATGGCGGACGACCCGGTCGCCACCGCCGCGTCCAACAACCCGGTGCTGTCCACGCTGGTGACGGCCGTGACCGAGGCGGACCTGGTGGACACGCTCAACTCGGCCGAGGACATCACGGTCTTCGCCCCGGCCGACCCCGCGTTCGAGGCGATCCCGCAGGAGGACCTCGACGCGCTGCTGGCCGACCAGGAGCAGCTGACCGAGGTGCTGACCTACCACGTGGTCGAGGGCCGCCAGACCCCGGCCGACCTGGAGGACGGCACGTTCACCTCGCTCCAGGGCGGAGAGGTCACCACCGAGGGCTCCGGCGAGGAGTTCACGGTGAACGGCGAGGCGGCCGTCATCTGCGGCAACGTGCAGACGGCCAACGCCACGGTGTACATCATCGACGGCGTGCTGATGCCCGCCTAACGGCCTCCGGCACGGTGCGACCCCCGGGCGGTCCGAGCGTTGACGCCGGGCCGTCCGGGACCCCGCCACCGCACCCGCGCCCGGCGCACGGACGAGGCGAGCAGCGCAG
>NZ_QPFC01001244.1:0-4432 GCF_003427465.1 Nocardiopsis sp. TNDT3
CCGGGCGCCCTGCCGACGCCCCGCCCGCGACGCGGGGAGGCCCCGGTCACGGCGGGCGGCCCGAGCCTCCTCCGTCCCGGTCTCCGGGAGCGGCGCGGCGGCGCCCACCGCGGTGCCCGGAAGGGCGCCCGGGCCCGCGTCGTCCACCGTGATCCCGTACGTACGGCGAGGCCGGACGCTCCGACCTCGCCACATGTACAGGATCACCGCAGGTCAGAACCCCCGCTTCAGACCGACGACGGTTCCGGCCGGTCCGCTAGAGCGGTTCCGGAAGGGTGTCGGACCAGCCCTCGGCGTCCACCACCCGGATCAGTCCCTCCTGCACCACCGAGCACACGAGTTCGCCCTCGCGGGTGTAGACCAGCCCGCGCGCCAGACCGCGGGCGCCCTGGGCGGTCGGCGCCTCCTGCGCGTACAGCAGCCACTCGTCGGCGCGGAACGGCCGGTGGAACCACATCGCGTGGTCCAGGCTGGCCATGGAGATCCCCGCGAAGGAGCGGCCGTGGCGCAGCAGCACGGTGTCCAGCAGGGTCATGTCCGAGGCGTAGGTCATCAGGCACACGTGGGTGAGGCGGTCGTCGGGCAGCTTGCCGTCCACCTTGAGCCACACCGGGTTGTTGGCGGTGCGCAGCCGCGGATCGCGCTCGGCCTCGTAGGACAGCGGCCCCACCGGGCGCAGCTCGATGGGGTGCCAGCGCACGAACCCGGGCACGCGGCCGAAGGCCTCCTGCAGGCGCTCGCGCGTGCTCGGCAGCTCCTCCGGCGGCGGGACGTCGGGCATCGGGATCCGGTGGTCCAGGCCCGGCTCCTCCTTGTGGAAGGAGGCCGACAGGGTGAAGATCGGCTTGCCGTGCTGGATGGCCACCACCCGCCGGGTGGTGAAGGAGCGGCCGTCCCGGACGCGGTCCACCTCGTAGACGATGGGCACCGAGGGGTCGCCGGGGCGTATGAAGTACGCGTGCAGGGAGTGCACGTAGCGTTCGGCGGGGACGGTGCGCCCCGCCGCGACCAGCGCCTGGCCAGCGACCTGGCCGCCGAAGACCCGTTGGGGGCCCTCCTCGGGGCTGCTGCCCCGGAAGATGTCGTCCTCGATCCGCTCCAGGTCCAGCACGGTCAGCAGGTCGGCGAGGGACTGGCCCCGCGCCTGCGCGTCGGCGCTCTCACTCATCCGCCGCTTCCTCCCCGTCGTCCTCGGTCCGGCGGTCCATGACGTCCGCCGGGTCCGCGCCCGCCACCAGCGCCAGTACCGCCTCACCGTAGCGATCGAGCTTGACCGCGCCGACACCGGACACCGCCGCCAGCTGGGTGAGGCTGCCGGGCTCCTGCTCGGCGACGGCCTGGAGGGTGGCGTCGGTGAAGATCACGTAGGCGGGCACCTTCTGCTCCTGCGCGCACGCGCGGCGCCAGTCGCGCAGCCGCTCCAGCAGGGCCTCGTCGTAGCTGGAGGGGCAGTCCAGGCAGCGGCCCAGCTTGCGCTCGGCCGCGTCGGTGAGGGTGGCCGAGCACACCCGGCAGCGGGTCACGCCGCCCTTGCGGCGCTCGGCGCGCCGGGAGGCGGTGGACGGGGAGGCGGGGCGCAGGCCGTCGAGGAAGCGGGAGGGCTTGCGGGTCTTCCTGCCGCCGGGCGAGCGGGCCAGGGACCACGACATCGCCAGGTGCTCGCGGGCCCGCGTGACGCCCACGTAGAACAGGCGGCGCTCCTCCTCCACCTGCTCGTCGGTCTCGGCGTAGATGATCGGCATCATGCCCTCGGTGAGGCCGACCAGGAAGACGGCGTCCCACTCCAGGCCCTTGGCCGCGTGCAGGGAGGCGATGGTGACGCCCTCGAAGCCGGGCGCGTGCTCGGTGGCCATGCGCACGTCGAGCTCGTCCACGAGGTCGGCCATGGTCACCGGACTGCCGTCGGGCCTCGGCGCGGCGGCCATGTCCTCGGCCAGCTGGGCCAGCGCGGTCAGCGACTCCCAGCGTTCGCGGGCCTGGCGCCCCTCGGGCGCGCTCTCGGTCAGGCCGAGCTGTCCGAGCAGCTGGCGGACGGTGCGCACCAGGGGCTCGGCCTCCTCCCCCGCCGCCCCGTGCCGGGCGCCGCGCAGGGTGTGCACGGCCTGCTTGATCTCGGGGCGCTCGAAGAACCGGGTGGTCCCGCGCATCGTGAACGGCACGCCCTCGTCGGTCAGCGCCTGCTCGTAGGAGGCCGACTGGCCGTTGGTGCGCACCAGCACCGCGATCTCGCTGGCCGGGGTGCCGCCCTCCAGCAGGACGCTGATCTTGCGGGCGACCCCGGTGGCCTCGGCGAGCTCGTCGTCGTACTCCTGGTACATCGGGTCGGGGCCGTCGGGGCGCTGGGCCTGGAGGGTCAGGTGCTGGGCGGAGGTCGTGCCGCGCGCCTGGGCGATGACGTGGTTGGCCACCCGCACGACCTGGGGGGTGGAGCGGTAGTCGCGGACCAGCTGGACCACGGTGGCGTGGGGGTAGCGGGCGCCGAACCCGGTCAGGTAGCCGGGGGTGGCCCCGGCGAAGGAGTAGATGGTCTGGCTGGGGTCGCCGACCACGCACAGGTCGTCGCGGTCGCCCAGCCAGGCGTCCAGGAGCAGGCGCTGGAGCGGGTTGACGTCCTGGAACTCGTCGACGACGAAGTACCGGTACTGCTCGCGCACGCGCTGGGCGATGGCCGGGTACTCGGTGATCATGCCGGCGGTGAGTTCGAGCATGGACTCGAAGTCGAGGAGGTTGTGCTCGCGGCGCAGGTCCTCGTAGGCCTCGAAGACCCGGGCCACCTCGCCCGCGGGCAGCGGGGGCTGGCGGCCCGCCTTGACCACGGCCTTGTCGTAGTCGGTGGGGCGCACCTGGGTGACCTTGGACCACTCGATCTCGCCGGCCAGGTCGCGCAGGCCGTTGCGGTCGGGCTGGAGGCCCACCGAGTGGGCGGCGCGGGAGACCACCGGGAGCTTGCTCTCGATGAGGGTGGGCTTCTCGCCGCCCACGACCTGGGGCCAGAAGAAGGAGAGCTGGCGCAGGGCGGCGGCGTGGAAGGTGCGGGCCTGCACGCGGGGGGCGCCCAGGGCGCGCAGCCGGCCGCGCATCTCCCCGGCGGCGCGCGCGGTGAAGGTGACCGCGAGGACCTGCTGCTCGGCGACCACACCGCTGGAGACCGCGTACGCGATGCGGTGGGTGATGGCCCGGGTCTTGCCCGTCCCGGCACCGGCCAGGATGCACACGGGGCCGCGCAGCGCGCGTGCGGCCTGGGTCTGCTCCGGGTCCAGTCCCTCCAGGACGCGGTCGGGATCCATGGTGCTCCTGCGTAGGGTCGGGGTGGATGGGGTCCCAGTCTCTCAAGTATCGGCCGTGACGGGGAGCGGATCGGACCCCGTGCCCGCCGCCGGGGCCGCGGGAGGCACATCAGACATTCCAGAACCAGTTGGTCCTGTGAGGCGTCCCACGTTGTGTCACGCGGTCCCGGGAAGCGGTCCGGACCCCTCGGTGTTGAGATGACCGGACCGACCCATCGACCGTAGACGAAAGAAGGACGTGAGCGACATGACGAGCGCGGCGACCGAACAGTTCACGATGTACACCACCCCCTGGTGCGGGTACTGCAAGCGGCTCAAGAGCCAGCTCGCCCGCGAGGGGATCACCGGTCGTGAGGTGAACATCGAGGAGCACCCGGAGGCCGCGGAACTGGTCATGAGGGCCAACAACGGCAACCAGACGGTTCCGACGCTGGTCTTCAGCGACGGTGCGGCGATGACCAACCCGTCGCTCGCTCAGGTGAAGCAGAAACTGGCCGAGCTGTCGTAGGACGGTACGCGGGCCGCGGACCACGCCCCAGGGCGGGTCCCGCGGCCCGCACCGCGGGGCCCGCCTTCGGCGGTGCACCTCCGACGGCGCTCGGGTCACCAAGGACTCGGACGATGACGACGGGGAGTGTGGAGTTGGGGGAGGACATGAGGCCTCATGACATTGCGGTCGCCGACACGGTGGACACCGGTGTGGTCCGCCGCACCCCGGCCGGGTGGCGGGTGGGCGACGGCGAGGAGGTGCCCGACCTGGTGAGCGCGATGGTCCTGGCGGACCTGCTGACCGGCGAGTCGGGGACCCGGACCCCGCGTTCCCAGGCGCCCGGCCGGGCGCCGGAGGGCGCTTCGGAGGTGGAGCGGCTGCGGCACACCATCGCGCAGCTGGAGCACGCGCTGCAGTCGCGCGTGGTGGTGGAGCAGGCGATCGGGGTCCTGGCGGAGCGGCACACGATGGCGCCCCGCGAGGCCTTCGAGCGGCTGCGCTCCTCGGCGCGCTCGCGCGGGCGCAAGGTGGCGGACCTGGCGCGGGACGTGGTGGAGAGCAGCACGAGCCCCCTCACCGTGCTGCCCGACGAGCTGGGCGCCTCCCCCGGTTCGCGCTAGCGCGGCGACGGGCCGGGCGGGGCCCCGAGCGAAAC
>NZ_QPFC01000138.1:0-2237 GCF_003427465.1 Nocardiopsis sp. TNDT3
GGACGGGGGTGTCCGACCGCGCCGGAGCGGGCGCGGACGGCGCCCGGGGGGAGGGCGAACTGGCCGTGCTCCTCGGGGACGAGGAGGCGGTCCTCGGCCGCGTGCTGCTCGTCACCGCGACCACCCCGGGCCGCGCCGGTGCGGCGACCGCGGTGAACCTGGCCGCCTCCCTGGCCCGCACGGGCTCGGAGACGCTGCTGGTGTGCGCCGACCCCCGCACCGACGCGGTCGGCGAGCTGCTGGGGCTGCCGGAGGGCCCCGGCCTGGCCGAGGCGCTGCTGGAGGGTGAGGACCCCGCCGACCTGGAGGTGCGGCCCGACGCGGTGCCCCGTCTGCGGGTGCTGCGCTACGGGTCGCCGGGTATGGACGCGCCGGTGCAGGGCACCGCCATGCCGGAACTGGTGCGGCTGCTGCGGGCGGGGGCGGAGTACGTGGTGGTGGCGGTGGCGCCGGTGAGCGAGCGGGCCGACGCGCACGCGCTGGCCGGTTCGGCCGACCTGATGCTGCCGGTGGTCGAACTGGACCGCACGCGCCGCGCCGAACTGGGGGAGCTGCTCGTCCTCGCCGACCGGTTCGGGGTTCCCGTTCCGGGCACGGCCGTGCTGCCGCGCCAGCCGCTGGCCGGACCCGCGCCGGTGGCGTCGCCGTCCGCGGCCGAGCCGGTCGCCGGGGAACAGACCACCGGGCCCGACCGCACGCCCGGAAGGGACGGAGCGGCCGGGGCGGACGAGGCGGCCGGGGCCGCGAAGGGCCGCGCCGGTGCGGGGATCACGCTGACCGGCATCGTCAGCGAGCTGCCCGCCACCGCCGGGACCGCGGGGACGCGGGGGCGCGGCGGGGCGGCCCGGCCCCCGGCTCCCAGGGACGCCGAGGGTGTCCCCGGGGTTCCCGGTCCCCGGCGGGCGGAGGCCGCGGAGGAGCCCGAGGCCGCGGAGAGCGGGAGGAGCACGGCCGACGGTGCCGCCGGCACGCCTTCGCGGGCTCGCGACGGGGACGCGGAGTCCGCGGTCCCGGGCGGCGGCGAGCGCGCCGGAGGCGACGACACCGCCCAGGAGCGCTCCGGGGTGTCCGAAGCCGAGACGGCCGAGCGGATCGCGGAGGCGGCCGGGGCGGACGACGGCACCGCGCAGGACGCGGCGGCCCCCCGCGACGGCGGGATACCCGCGGGCCTGGAGGTCCCCCGCGTGCTGGGAGGCGACGGCGCCACCCAGATCCCGGTGACGCCCGAGGCCGCCGGGACCGGCCGGACCGAGGAGGACGCCGCGGCCCCGGGTACGGCCTCGGAGGCGGAGATGGCCTTCGGGCTGGCCCGGACCGCCGAGGCGCGGGAGCCCCACGACCCCGAGGCGACCGTCAGCGGCGCCGAGGCCACGGAGGCCCTCGTGGCCTTCGCGGCCGAGGGGGCCGAGGGGGCCGAGGAGTCCCGGCCGACCGGAGCCGCCGGGGACTCCGACTCCCCGGACAGCGCCCCTGACACCGCCCCGGACACGGCCCCGGGGACACGGAACTGATGGCCTGGAGCACGTCCGCGAGCGCCCCCCGGCCGACCGCCGGGGCGGCGGGCCCCGTCGTCGGGGGCCCGCTCCCGGCGGGCGGGACCGACGGTCGGCCGCTGCTCTGGCTGCTGGCCGGGTATCCGCTGTGGTGGGCGCTGGGCCTGGGGCAGTTCGCGTACTGGCTGTTCGCGGTCCCGATGGCCGCCGAACTGGTGCGCCGGCACCGCGCCACGGGGCTGCGGGTCCCCCCGGGGTTCTGGCTGTGGGCGCTGTTCCTGCTGTGGACGGTGCTGGGCCTGTGCCTGGTCCACCTGGAGATGCCCGGCACGGTGCCGGGCAGCGGCGGATACGGCGGCGCCGTGCTCCGGGCGGTCAACTACCTGGTGCTGACGGTCCTGGTGCTCTACGTCGGCAACCTCTCCGAGCGCGAACTGCCCACGCGCGCGGTCGTGGGCGCGCTGGCGGTGCTGTGCCTGACCACGGTCGCGGGCGGCTACCTGGGCATGCTCGCACCCCGGTTCGAGTTCACGGCCCCGATGGAGTACCTGCTCCCCGAGGCCCTCGCCTCCGATGCCTACATGCAGACCCTCATCCACCCGGCGTCCGCGCAGGTCATGGACATCTTCGGGTACGAGTCGGCCCGCCCGAAGGCGCCCTGGGAGTACACCAACGTCTGGGGCTACATGCTCTCCCTGCTGCTGGTGTGGCTGGTGGTGGGCTGGGTGGCGCAGGGTTCGGGGT